>CALFWN010000139.1 GCA_937928335.1 uncultured Litoreibacter sp.
GGGATATCCCCGGCCATGCCCTTGTTGAACATCGGGTCCGAGGGCAGGCAGCCCATGCCGCAAATCTGGCGTGCGGTGCGGGAGCGGTGATCAATGACCCAGAACCGCCCGCCGGGCGTGGCCACAAAGCCAAACACCCCGTGGTGATGATCCATATCGACATCCATCGTCGAGGGAACCTCGCTATCGGCATCCTCGTGATAGGAGCCATGTGTGTGATAGGAGGCAATGGGTGTAATGGTGCGATCCGCAAAGCCGCGCTCGTCGCAACCTGATGTGCGTCCGCGCCGGGCGGGCGACACGACCAGCTCTCCGGCGGTGGTTTTGCCGATCAGCCCGCAATATTCGCGCTGCGACACGAAGGATTGGTTCTGGATGGAGGCCAGGCTTTTGCGGGCGATATTGATCAGCTCCTGACTGAGCACCCCGTTGCCCGCAAAGGCAGTCGTGGCGAAAGAAAGGGTCATCAATGTGGTCGTCAGCATGAGCTTCTTCATAAGAGCGTTTTTCCCCTGAACCTGTTAAAGAGTGTGGAACTTGTCACTGTGCCGTCAACCCCCGGCTTCCCGGTCTTCAAGCTCTGCGCCTGTATAAACGGGTTTCAGCGCTTCACTTGACGTGACGTCATAATCTGGATCATGCGGCAGGCACCCCATGCCGCACAGCAGCCGGACCTGATCTCTTTCGGGCTCGATGATCCAAAACCGCCCGCCCGGCGTGGATACAAACCCGAAAATGCCCTCCTCCGCATCCGCGTGCAGATCATAGGTGGACGGGACCTCGACCGTCTCACCCGGGATATGGGCGCCATGCGTGTGATAGGATGCAAGAACCTCGGTATTGCTGAACATGCGGAAGGAGCGGGGGCGACAGCCATCCGCGCTGCCCTGCCTTGGCCGGGTGACCACCAGATTGCCCTGCGCGTTGCGCCCGATCAGACCGCAGAACTCACGGTTCTTGTCAAAAGAGCTGTTCTGAATGCCTGCCAGCGTTACCCGCGCGGCCTCGATCACATCTTGCTGCTGCGCGGTGGCGGGCGCAGCCAGGGCCGACACGCCAATTGCGAACGTCGCAGCGAGATCTGTCTTGAGCCTGTGCATTGTTTGTCTTCGTACCTCTTCCCTAGGGCGCAACTAAACAGGCGCGAAACGCTGTGTCAAAACACGTTTTCAGAAAGTTTTGGTGTGACCCGAGGCAAAGATCCGGTCTGTGGGGCCGGCAACTACGCGCCGTAAATCACCGGAAACCAGTCTTCACGCAGCCGCTCACCCTGCGACATGCCGTGACCGGGAAAGGGCGGAGAGGTGGGGCCGGGGCGCTCGGTATAGCGCGCATCATCGCCCACAAGCCGCAGCGAAAAGGCCCGCCTGCGGCTATCCGAGCGGTTGCCGCGCGCCCCGTGCAGCGTGTTGAAATGAAATGCCACCGCGTCGCCGGGATCCATGTCATATTCGCGGATATCCATACCCTCGGCATCCGGGTCGGGGACGGGGATATAGTCCTGCTCATTGGGGTAGAAGGCCGTTTGCGCCAGCCAACGGGTGGGCAGGACCGGCTTGGGCCAGCTATGCGAGCCCGCCACGCAGCGCAGCGAGGCCGCCCGCACCGGGTCCACCGGCGCCCAGAATGACACGTTTTGCCGCCCCGAGACAAAGTAATACGGCCCATCCGAGTGCCACGGCGTCGGTTTCGACGTGCCGGGCTCCTTGACCAGAACATGGTCGTGAAACAGCTGGGTGCGGCGCGAGCCCATCAATTCGGCGGCGACCTGACCCGCAGCGCTGTCGCGGATCACCTGCGCGAAGGCGGGGATGCGCTGCCAGTTGCAATAATCGTCAAAAAAGCGGCCAGCCTCGGTATCGGTCAGGTTTTCAGCGGCATAAGGCCCGGGTGCGGCCAGATTGACCTCGATCCCGTCGCGGATGGCCTCGATATGATCTGCAAAGAGCCCCTTGATCAACACCACCCCGTCGCGCTGATAGGCGTCGATATGTTCCTGGCTGAGTAGGGTGTGGGTCATGGCGGTCTCCGAAGCGGCTCACAGGGCAGGTTGCACAGCGCGGCCCGCACCTTCAAGACCTTTCAAACAGGGCGCGGCGATGTTACCTGCAGGCCTATGACCACGACCCTCGCCACCCAAGCCGCAAGGCTGTCCGTTGCACCGATGATGGATTGGGTCATGACATAAATTTTTATAATATAAAGCAATGTCTTATATTTTGATAGGGACCAATGTTGTAAGTGATGTTGTAAAATCTACTTGAGATTGGGGCGACTGATGGGACGGACAATCACGCCCACCACCTCAAGTCAGCTCGACAAGCACTAGCTGAGAATATTTGATATCGCTTTGAGTTGATGCCCGTTTGCCCTGTCCAAAGTAGTCGTTCCTCGCGGCTAGTCGTTGGGTCTGCTATGCGGACAAAACGGACCTAAGAGGTTGCGCCCTTGATGTCTGCTTACAGCTTATTTGCAAAGATATCGAAAACTTCGTTGAGAGCATCTTCCGCAGCGTGGACGAACGATGGTTCGATTGAAATGCACTGATCGGAAGCGACGACTTCGCAAAGTGCGTCCTTGGGCTTGAACAAAAGAAGCTCCTGCTTAACGAAGCGCTGGTCGAACATTTCTCCTTCAATGCTCGTCTCAGATTGCGCAACGATCATCCTAGCAGGCCGGAGGATCAGGTACCGCCGTGTGGTTGTTCCGTATAGACGATTTTTCCAACGATCCTCGTATCGTTCAAGACCGCCTTCTGAGACATCAACTTCTTTGACGCCATTCTTGTAGCGCCCGTGGGCCAAGACACTTCTTCGGATTTCCGGGTCTGTCCACGCAGAGTAAATATCTCGCACTGACATCGGAAACTCCCGGCGTACAACCACTGTAAAATGACGCGACTTCCTTTTCTTTGGAGTTCTGATCATTGGTCGAAGCTATCGCTGATTACGAGCGCTGACAAACATCAATCTTTATCTTTGCGGTGCTGAAGCCGTCATTGGCTACACCGCAGCATTCTAGCAAAATGGGCTCAGAGCTGACATAAGTTGAGTGTCCTCGTCCGCCCGGAATCAAGCCGCAGGCGCCGGGCGCGCAAGCATTGACTAGCAGGCGATTGCTCTTTGCAATCGCCGAGAAGGGCCGTTCCGTTTTGCCGAAGGCAAACCTACGGTTTGACGGGCTGGCGCTTTTGAGGCAGCAGCGCTCCGCATGTTGGGAAGATGTGTCTGGCAGCTATAAAGTGCTGTCGAAGGAGTGTTGCAGCGCCATCCCACGGCCTTGCGCCC
>CALFWN010000140.1 GCA_937928335.1 uncultured Litoreibacter sp.
TGGCCGTGAAGGTGCCGCCTTGCAGCGCGCCCTCCACCAGATTCATGGCGGGGTTGCCGATGAATGACGCAACGAATGTGTTGGCCGGGTTGTCATAGATATCGGTTGGCGTGCCGACCTGCTGCACGATCCCTTTCTCCATCACCACAACACGGTCGGCGAGGGTCATCGCCTCGATCTGGTCATGGGTCACGTAGATGGTGGTGGCCTGCAACTCGTGGCTGAGGTTCTTGATCTGCGCGCGAGTCGAGACGCGCAGCTTGGCGTCGAGGTTTGACAGCGGCTCGTCCATCAAGAAGACCTGCGCCTTGCGCACAATGGCGCGGGCCAAAGCCACACGTTGACGCTGCCCCCCTGACAGGGCCGCCGGTTTGCGGTCAAGGAAATCGTCCAGCTCCACCATCGCGGAGGCCTTCATAACCCGGTCGTGATGCTCTGCCTCGGGCACTTTGCGGACCTTCAGCGGGAAGCGGATATTCTCGTAGACCGTCATGTTGGGGTAAAGCCCGTAGGACTGGAACACCATCGAGATATCACGGTCCTTGGGATCCACATTATTGACCATCCGGTCGCCGATATAAATCTCGCCCTCGGTCGGGTCCTCAAGCCCTGCAATCATGCGCATCGTCGTGGTCTTGCCGCAGCCCGAGGGGCCGAGCAGCACCAGAAACTCCTTATCCGGGATGTCGAGGTTGAAATCCTTGACCCCCACGAAGCTGCCCCAGCGTTTATTGACGTTTTTGAGTTTGATTTCAGCCATCTCGATCAGCCTTTCACGGCGCCTGCGGTCAGGCCGCTGACAATTTGACGTTGGAAGAAAAGGACCAGCACGAATAAAGGCGCTGTGGCCGAGACCACGGCGGCGACGGCAAACATGACGTTGCCCTCGGTTTGCGTCGTGCCCAGAAAGCCCGCGATCTTGGGAACCATCGTCTGGTTCTCCTTCGCCAGAAGCATCGCGGTCACCGCGAAATCATTATAGGCCAGCAGGAAGGAGAACAGCCCAGTGGTGATGACGCCCGGCCACATGACCGGGATGATCACATAGCGAAACGCCTGAAACTGCGTGCAGCCATCAACCTTGGCAGACTCGTCCAGATCCATCGGGATCTTGGTGAAGAAGGAATGCAGCATCCACAGCGTAAACGGCTGGTTGATTGCCACCAGCACAATGATGGATGTGGGCAGGATGCCCCAGACATTCCAGGCAAAGAAAGGTTGCAAATAGCCCGAGACCAGCGTGATCGGCGGCATGGCGCGGAAGATCAGCGCGATCATCAAAAGCCAGAACGTGTAGCGAAAGCCCGAGCGCGACAGCGCGTAGCCGCCCAGCGTGCCGAAAGTCAAAGAGATGCAGACCACGCAGAAACACACGATGGAGGTGTTCAGCACCGCCCGCCAGAATTCCTCCTGCACCCAGGCGCCGTGATAGCCCTCCCCGGTAAAGGCCGAGCCATGCACCGCCTGCGTCTGAGGCCCGAGTAACGCATTGGTCCAGTCCTGCAACGAGAAGAAGTCCAGCTCGACCTTGAACGAGCCCCACAGGGTCCAGATGAACGGAAAGGCCGCGAGGATCAGCCAGAAGACCACGAAGGCCCAGATCAGCACATTCAGCGCGAAGGAGCGGGACTGGGCTTGCGAGATGGATGTGTCCGACATGGCTTAGCTCTTCCCGTTGAAATCGCGCCAGGTGCGCACCAGCACAGGACTCAGAAGAATGGCAACGCACAGGATTGTCAGCACCGAGGTACTGGCCGCCGAGGTCAGCAAGCGTTGCTCCCCGCTGAGGTCATTATAGATGATCCAACTGAGCGAGGTGGCGTGCGCCTCCGCGTTGAAACCCACGATCGGCTCGAAAACCCGGAAGTTGTCCATCAGCTGAATGAGCGCCACAAAGGTCACAAGCGGCGTCAGATGCGGGATCACCACGTAGCGGATGCGCTGCCAGCGCGACGCGCCGTCGATCACGGCCGATTCCAGCGTGTCCTGCGGCAGCGTCTGAAGCCCCGCATAGAAGATCACGAAAGCAAAGGGCGCGGAGTGCCAGACCCCGTAAACCATCAGCGTGATCCAGGTCAGCGGGGTCGACGCCTTCAGGCTGAGCGTCGGGTCATTGAAGGCCCATTGTATGAGCGAGCCGACGACCCCCCTGGCGTCGATCATCCAGAACAGGATCAGGGAGCCGACAAGCGGCGTCACGATGAACGGCAACAGCGAGAAGAAGATCACAAGCCCCTTGATCCAGCTGCTGAGCGTGTTGACGGCCAGCGCGATGATCAGCCCGAAGACGATCATCAGCGGTGTCACGACAAAGGTATAGGTGAGCGTGAAGCCCATAGCGCGGTAAAATGGCAGGTTGCCCAGCCGGTTGAAGAACGCGCCCCAACTCTCTGAATTGCGCCATAATTGCCCGACCTCGCTGATGGCCAGATGGCTGCGGTCAAGATAGATTTCCAGCCCGGCCCATTGCCCCAGCGGATTGGCGTCGCGCAGCAGCTGCGTGGCCTCCTGATCGATGGTGGTGGATGGTTTGCAGCCAAACGGCCCGCATTCCTCGACCGTCTTGAGAACGGCGTCAACCGGCACATGCAGGGATTGGCTGATAACGGAGACGATGGGCAAGAAGATAAACAACAACATGGCCAGCCCGGTGGGCAAGAAGAACCAGAAGAATGTCTTGTGTTTCAATGCCGTGTCCCCCGACCCTCACCCGAATGAGGTAGCAATGCTCTATGTCTGGCGCGGGAGCCTGAAGCCCCCGCGCCAAGGTCGTTGTCTTATTGAAGGAAGCCTGCTTCTTTTGCCGCAGCGGTATAAGCCGCCTCGACATCGGCAAGCGTTTGCTCCGCAGATTCCTTGCCTTGCATGAAGTCAGGCAGCTCTGCACCCAATGCTGTGTGCAGCAGGCCAATGTAAGGCAGTGTTGGGTAAGGTGTGGCGCCGGACTTGATGGTCTGGAACACGCCCTCGGACAGGTTGGTGGGCTCGTAGCCCTCGATCAGCCAGACCGCCTGCTCGTTCACGCCCTCTTGCTCAAGGATGGATGGGTCAATCGACGCCATCATCGCCTTGAAGGAGGCTTCCGCATCCGCATCAGAGACGTTG
>CALFWN010000141.1 GCA_937928335.1 uncultured Litoreibacter sp.
TCCGGCGACAGCCCGGTGCTCTTGGACAGCTATCTCTCTGGCGCGGTCGAGCTTGACGTTGACGCGCTTTGCGACGGCACCCAGGTCCATGTCGCAGGCATCATGCAGCATATCGAGGAGGCCGGCGTGCATTCCGGCGACAGCGCCTGCTCCCTGCCGCCCTACTCGCTTGACGCGGACATCATCGCAGAGATCCGCCGCCAGACCGAGGCGCTGGCCAAGGCGCTGCATGTGGTCGGCCTGATGAATGTGCAATTCGCCATCAAGTCAGGCGAGATTTTCCTGATCGAGGTCAACCCCCGCGCCTCCCGCACCGTGCCTTTCGTGGCAAAAGCCGTCGGCTCGCCGATTGCCGCCATCGCCGCGCAGGTCATGGCCGGTGCCAAGCTCGCGGATTTCGACCTCATCGACCCGATGATCGACACTTTCGCGGTGAAAGAGGCCGTGTTGCCTTTCGCCCGCTTCCCCGGCGTCGACACGATCCTCGGCCCCGAAATGCGCTCCACCGGGGAGGTCATGGGCTCTGATCCCACCTTCGCACGCGCCTTCCTCAAGGCGCAAATGGGCGCAGGCACCGCGCTGCCCGAGGACGGCACCGGCAAGGTCTTCATCTCCATCCGCAACGAGGACAAGACCCCCGCCATGCTGCAAGCCGTGCAGACCGTGCACGCTTTGGGCCATAAACTTCTGGCCACCCGCGGCACTGCCGCCTGGCTCACAGAGGCAGGTCTGGAGGTCGAAACCGTCAACAAAGTCTACGAGGGCCGCCCCTCCGTAGTCGATCAGCTCAAAGACGGGCTCATCTCACTGGTCTTCAACACCACCGAGGGCGCACAGGCCGTCGAAGACAGCCGCGACATCCGCTCCATCGCGCTCTATGACAAAATCCCCTACTACACGACCGCCGCCGGTTCCCAAGCCGCGGCAATGGCCATGCAGGCACGGGTTGAGGGGGATGTCGGGGTGCGGGCGTTGCAGGGTTAATCGCTTGCCGCCACACGCCGGTCCACGGCAAAATCGGATCTCAGAAATTCAAAACTGCCCGCACCAAAAGACTTTCGGACAGTTACCCGGTCCTTGGTCAGCCGAAATTTCCACCCCTCATTATTGATCGGGGCGACAGAAACGAACGCGGCACAGCTCAGGATGGCGAGGTTTTTTCCATCATGGCGACGTACAGATCGATACCTGATTAACTCGGCACCGGCAGCGATGGCATTGTCCACAAGCAGATGGCAGGCATCATAGTTCTGGGGATCGGTATATAAGCCCGAGCAATCGCGCGTGATATCCCAGGCTCTGTCAGTCTGAACCGAGACCGAAAAGGCTGTCATTTCAAATGGCTCAACAGGTATGTCAGTGTCGGGGCTCTCCAGAAAAAACAACAGCCTGTAAAATGCCACCTCGGCTGCGGCTGTTTCGATGCTCTCCGCACAATAAAAGACACCCTCAGGCTGACCAACCCGTCGAAAACGGGTAGAGCGGATGGCTTCATATCGGAAAGGCGTGAACAGCAGATAATGTAGATGGGAGCAGCTTTTGGGCACCGGAGGCTTTGTCTCATCCAGTAGGCGCTCAAGCGTTTCCTGTTCCGCTTCGCTGTCAACAAGCTTCATCGTCGAGTTCTTGTGTTGCGCTTCAACGAACCGCCAGACCTCCCCTGAATAGGGCTCAACCTCAAAGTGGTGCACGCCTCTGATCCAAATATGCGGTTACGCGAAACAGGCCTCTGATGGTGAAGATTTGCTCGATTGGCACACCATCCAGAGCTTCGTTCCGGTTTCGCAGCCACGCCGCTGCTGTCCGTTCGCTACCGCCGACAATTGCATCCAACGAGCGATACAGCCGCAGAAAGAATTTGGAGATCTCCAGCACTTTCGCATCATTGGGCAGCAATGCGTTTCCCTTCTTCAATTTGGAGATCATCGACGGTGACACGCCGATTACCGCGGCAAGCTCTCTGTTGTTTATTCCGAGATATCCCGCCGCCCTGAGAGTAGCCGATGTTAAGACCTGCAATTCGTTTTCCTGGTTGTCATTGAGTCTGGATTTGGAGTTCATTCCTCTCTCCCAAGAATTTACTTGTGCACTTTATATATGATTTATGCACATGTGTCCAATACCACTTTGTAAAAGATGACGCCAAAACAAGCCATAGGAAGGGGGGTCTCCGCCCTCACAGCGCATGGGTTACCCGCCATCCTCTGCGAAAAGTCCAAATTTCATGCTAAACTCCCCCATATTCCCCGCCAAAGGAGCTTGCCCATGATCCGTCCGTTGATCCCCCTCACCGCCGCCCTCCTCGCCGCTTGCGCCCCCACGACACCACCGCCTCCGCCTGAAACCACCCTGCCGTTCTTCGGCACCGGCTACCGCGCCGAGGGCGATGCCTGTCGCCGCATAGGTGAAGACGGTTTCACCAACCAGTTCCTCGACGATGCCGCCGACCTTGTGGGCTGCCCCGAGGATGCCGAAAACCTTGGTGTGTTTGTCACCGACACCGGCGCAATCGAGGTGGCCAGAAAAGACGGCTTCATCCTTTATTCCGTGCCCCGCCGGTAACGCGGCGATCAGCCTGACACGGGCCTGCGCCCCCTAGATGCTTTCAAACAGCTTCTCCGTGTCGCCAATCTCCGGGCGGCGGGGGTGGTCCAGCCCGTCGACATAGTCGCGGTAGCGCGTGCTGTCCTTGACCATCTCCGACAGCCGCGCGTGCATGTAGCAGCGCAAGACGTCGTTCATCCGGGTCTGAAACCCCCTGCCCGTGCCCCGGAAGAACTTCACCACGTCGCTGTCCAGCCGCAGCGTCATGCGCTCCTTCACCCCGCGTTGCGGCGCATCCGCGATCTCCTGCCAGCCCGGCGGCAGCGCGAACAGCTCGGCCTGCAGCTGGTGATGCAGGTCGTAGCTCAGCTCTTTCATCAGATCGACGAGGAAGTAGTGATGCCGCATCTGCCGCGCTGTCATCTTGGCGCGGACCGTCTCTTCATGCATGGATTGCCCCCTTTTTGCTGTACAAGACAAAGCAGCTTGTCGCGCGAAAAGGTTAACGGGCCGTCACACCACCGTTGCGCACAGCGCGTCACGACGCGTTGTGTACGGGATGTGTACGCTTTGTGTACCGGGGTTTTGCGCAGGCGCGGCCGGGTTAACGCAGGCTGAGCCACGGCTCAGGCGCCCGCGGATTCCTCTTCAAGATGCAGCTTCATCTCCACCAGCACCTTTTGCAGGGCAAGGGTCTCGGTCAGCATCCGCTTGGCCTCATTGGCGGTGATCACACCATCCTCGATCGACAGGTTATACTCCCCCATCAACAGCGCAAACCGCTGCGCCAAAGCCACGATGTCAGAATTCACGCTCTCGCCGCTGCGGTTGCGATTTCCCTTTGAGGACAAGGTGTTGCCGTTCACTTCTGCCAAAGCCGTTGTCACATGGGGGTAGCTCGCAGCGGCCTCCAGCGCGACCACGGCGTCAATGGGCATATAGCGATCCGTGTGTTCCAGATTGTCGGAGTAATACCGCCCCAAAGTCGCTTTCGAGCGACCCGTCAGCTTGCACGCGGCCTCGATGCCCACATCCTTGACCAAGGCCTCGGTATGCTTCTTCAAATACTTGAAATGCGACGACATCATTACCCCTTTATCGCATCATAATCATTAGCTTAAAGGCCATAGCACTATTCCATTCAACCTGCCAAGACATGACAACGCCCGCTTGACGCAGGGGCAAGCACCCGTTGAATACCGCCGCAAACGGCGCTAAACGGCGGGGCATGGCCAAGCTGTATTTCCACTACTCCACGATGAACGCCGGCAAGTCGACCTTGCTGCTGCAAGCCGCGCATAACTATCACGAAATGGGGATGGATTGCCTGCTGCTCACCGCCAGTTTCGACGACCGCGCGGGGCAGGGTCAGATCGGCAGCCGGATCGGGTTTGCCAAGCCCGCCACCACCTACGGCCCCGAGGACGATCTTTACGCGATCATCAAAGCCCGTATCGCGCAAAGCCCCATAGCCTGCGTGATGGTTGACGAGGCCCAATGGATGTCCAAGGCGCAGGTCTGGCAGCTGGCCCGCGCCGTGGATGATCTGGGCGTGCCGGTCATGTGCTACGGGCTGCGCGTCGATTTCCGCGGAGAGCTGTTTCCCGGCTCAGCCACCCTGCTGGCGCTGGCCGACGAGATGCGCGAGGTGCGCACCATCTGCCATTGCGGACGCAAGGCGACGATGGTGATCCGCAAAGGGCCTGATGGCAAGGCCGTCACCGATGGCGCACAGGTTCAGGTCGGCGGCAACGAGACCTATGTCTCGCTTTGCAGGCGCCATTGGCGCGAGGCGACGGGGAACTGAACTAGACCGGGTTCGGCACCGGCGCGCCTGCGAAAAACGCATCCAGATTGGCCAGCGCCATACGCCCCATATCCTCGCGCACCTCCAGCGCATTGGTGCCCAGATGCGGCAGCAGGGTGACGTTCTCCATCGCGCGCAGGGCGTCAGGGACAACAGGCTCATGCTCGTAGACGTCCAACCCGGCACCAGCCAGCTGGCCCGCCTTCAACGCGGCAATCAGGGCGGCTTCATCCACCACATCCCCGCGCGAAATATTCACCAAAATGGCGTGCGGCTGCATGGCGCTCAATATCTGGGCTCCGATCAGATGGCGCGTCCCGGACCCGCCCGGGGTGGCGACAAAAACCACGTCAGCGGCCTGTGCAACCTCCTGCATGGAACCAAGCTGCATGGCATTCGGCATCGTTTTCTCGGACCGGTTCGCAAAGACAATCTTGCAGCCGAACCCGCCATGACACCGCTGCGCAATCGCCTGCCCGATACGGCCCATCCCGATGATCCCGACGGTCTTGCCGCTGACATGCAGCCCCAGCATTTGGGTGGGTTGCCAGCCGCCCCACTGCCCGGAGCGCACCAGCCTCTCGCCCTCCCCGGCGCGCCTTGCGGTCATCAACATCAAGGTGATCGCGATATCGGCTGTGGCATCCGTGACCGCCCCCGGCGTGTTGGTCACCACCAGCCCGCGCGCCTTGGCGGCCTCCACATTGATATGGTTAAACCCGACCCCGAAATTGGCGATGATCGCGGCGCGAAGCGCGCGGCAGCCCGCAATTGCGGCCTGCGAGATATCATCCCCAAGCGTCGGCAAGATCGCGTCATACGCCCCCAGCGCGGCAGAGACCTCCTCTGCACCCATCGCCTCCTCCGTCTC
>CALFWN010000142.1 GCA_937928335.1 uncultured Litoreibacter sp.
ATGCGGGCGATGCGGCCCAGCGCGATTTGCGCGGCGGTCTTGGCGTCGATGGTGACGGTGCGGTTGGCGCCATGTTCGGCGCGGGTCTCGACCTCGTGGATTTGGGCGAGGGAATGCAGCTGGCCTGCGACTTTCCAGCCAAGATGTTCCGGGGCACGGGCGATCTCGTCCGATTTGGCGCGTCTGAGGCCACGGCCGGGAGAAAGCAGCGACACGGCTTCGAGAATGTTGGTTTTGCCCGCGCCATTGGCCCCGTAGATCGCAATGGGCCTGCCATCCAACGCGAGGTTGACGGATTTATGCGACCGGAAATGCGAAAGTTGCAGCTTGGAGAGGTAGAGGTCAGCCATGCATGCGGCGTCAGACGCGCATTGGCATCACGACGTAGACCGCGGACAGGTCGTTGCCTTCGCGCATCAGGGTCGGATCGCCGGCGGAATTGAACATGAAGACCGCGTTTTCGCGATCCACCTGTCCTGCGATCTCCAGCAAGTATTTGGCGTTAAAGCCAATTTCGAGGCGCTCGTCGCCGTAAGCCACGGCCAGCTCTTCCTCTGCCGCGCCTGCGTCAGGGGCGTTGACCGACAGGGTCAGGCGGTCCTCTTCGAGGACCAGTTTGACGGCGCGGGAGCGCTCGGATGAGACGGTGGCGACCCGGTCAACGGCCTTGGCGAACTCGGAGGCATCGACCTCCAGCTTGCGGGTGTTTCCTTGCGGAATGACGCGGGTGTAGTCGGGGAATGTGCCGTCGATCACCTTGGAGGTGAGCGTGATGTCGGGAGTGGCGAAGCGGACTTTGGTCTCGGACACGGAGACGGCGATTTGCATGTCGTCATCATCTAGAAGCTTGCGCAGCTCGGCCACGGTTTTGCGCGGGACGATCACGCCGGGCATGTTGGCGGCCTCGGGCGGCAGGTCAGCGTCGATACGGGCCAGGCGGTGGCCATCGGTGGCCACGCAGCGCAGGGCTTTACCACCTTCGGCATCGGCCACGTGCATATAGACGCCGTTGAGGTAATACCTTGTTTCTTCGGTCGAAATTGCGAATTTTGACTTGTCGAAGAGGCGGCGCAAAACGGGGGCATGGGCAGAGAAGTTGGAGTCGTATTCCGAGCTGGCCATGACCGGGAAATCTTCCTTGGGCAGGGTCGCCAGCGAGAAGTTGGAGCGCCCGGCCTCGACCGTGAGCCTGCCTGTCGCGCTGTCATCGGTGAGCTGCACCAACGCGCCATCGGGCAGTTTGCGGACGATTTCGTGCAGCGTGGTCGCGGACACGGTGGTCGCACCTGCGCGTTCAACCTGTGCCGGAGCTTTGTCGACCACTTCGATGTCAAGATCGGTGGCGCGGAAGGAGACGGTGTCGCCTTCGGCCTCGATCAGCACATTGGCGAGGATCGGGATGGTATTGCGGCGTTCGACCACGGATTGAGCTTGGCCCACGGCTTTCAGCAAAACGCTGCGTTCAACACTGATTTTCATGGGGCCAGTCCCTTTTTAGGAGGTCGTTTCTTAGACAGTTTCTTAGACAGGTCGGGCGGAGAGGTTACCCGCTCCGCCCGTAAGTTCAATTGTTAAGTGAATGTCCGCCCTTATCGGGGCGAGGTCAAGCCTTGCTCACGCTTCCAGCATCCGGCGGAGCAGCTCGATATCCTCGGCGATCTGGCTGTCCTGCGCTTTCAGCTCCTCGATCTTGCGAACCGCGTGTATGACCGTGGTGTGGTCGCGCCCGCCGATGCGTTTGCCGATCTCGGGATAGGAGCGCTGGGTCAGCTGTTTTGCCAGATACATCGCCACCTGCCGGGGGCGGGCGATGTTGCGCGAGCGTTTGGGCGACAGAAGATCGGACATGCGCACGTTGTAGAAATCGCAGGTCTTGCGCATGATTTCGTCCATTGTGACCTTGCGGTCGGACTGGCGCAGGATGTCGGAGAGGCTTTCAGAGGCCAGATCAAGCGTGATTTCGCGGCCCACCAGAGAGGCGAAGGCGAAGAGCCGGGTCAGCGCGCCCTCAAGCACGCGGACATTGTTGGAGATGCGGTGGGCCAGAAATTCCAGCACCCCGTCTGCGATATGCAGCTCCTGAAACTGGGATTTATAGACCTCGACCTTTTGTTGCAGGATGCCGAGGCGCAGCTCGTAATCGGTGGGGTGCAGATCGACCACCAAGCCCCATTGCAGGCGGGATTTGATGCGGTCCTCAAGCCCGTCAATCTCGCCCGGCGAGCGGTCGGCGGAGATGATGACCTGCTTGCCCTGATCGACCAAGGCGTTGAATGTGTGGAAGAATTCGTCCTGTGTGGAATCTTTTCCAGCAATGAATTGCACGTCATCGACCATGAGCACATCGACGGAGCGGAAGAGCTCCTTGAAGTCCATCATCTGCTTGTCGCGCAGGGCCTGAATGAAGCGGTACATGAACTGCTCGGCCGAGAGATAGACGACGCGCAGCTCGGGCGAGCGTTCCTGAAGCTCCCATGCGATGGCGTGCATCAGGTGGGTTTTGCCAAGGCCTACGCCGCCATAGAGAAACAGCGGGTTGAAGGTGACGGGGCCGCCTTCGGCGACGCGGCGCGACGCGGCATGGGCCAGCTCGTTGGGTTTGCCGACGACGAAGCTGTCAAAGGTGAAGCGGCGATCGAGCGGCGCGCCAAGCAGGTCGCCATTGGCTTTGGTCGTGGTTTTGCTGGCCACTTTGGTCAGCGAGCTGGCGTGAGCCGCCTGATGCGCGACAGGTGCGATGCGGGTGACGCCGGGCCGGGCAGCAGCCTCCACGGCAAAGCTCAGACGGTCAACCTGGCAGCCGTGCTTGACGGATTGCGCCTGAATCTTGTCGCCGAAATTGCGCGATACCCAATCGCCCATGAAGGTCGTCTTGACGCCAAATTCCAGCACCCCGTTTTGGCAGCCAACAAATTTCAGCGGTTCGATCCATGTCACATAGTTGTTGTTGCCAACCATGTCCCGAAGCGTTTCGCGAATTTGTCCCCAGTCTTCTTCAGTCATCCCCAAACCCGTCTTTCAAAATGTTTAAGACTGCACCCAAGGCAATCCCCGGACCTTCCAACCGTTCAAGGTCCCGCGTTTCTTCTGCTCGTTCAGATCCCCTTCGAACCCCTCGGCTATGTTGACGCATTCAACGGATTGTCCCCTCTCGACAAAGGCCGTTTTCATGGCGTCAGCAGCGCCCAGAGACCGCACACCGGATCGGCAAAGGAACAGCATGGCTGGCGGGCAGGTGCCCTCCAGCTTAGCCAGAACTTCTTCGACGAACCTGGTGTTCGCAGACATGCCGGGAAAGCTGGCCCATTCGACAAACAGCGCCGAACGTCCCAACATCGACAGATCAGGTGTCCCCACAAAACCCCATTCGGGCTTTGACCTTACGTCGACGAGCACGGCTTCTGGTTGTGCTTTCAGAAGGTCCCACGCAGCACGCGGATGACATTCTGAAAGACGCGCACCGGCGTCCGTGCTCATTTCCTGTGTCCCCCAAGACGAAGTGAATCGCTCAGTGAAACTAGCGATAGCGGAGGGCCAATCGCAACTTATCTTCTCTATTGACTTGGACAGACTCGGCAATCGAATCTGAGGCGCCGATGAAGAGTGTCGCGTAACCCCTTGTGGTGTAAAAAAACGCGCCCCCGAAGGAGCGCGTCAATTTTTTTTCGAAGGCGTCTGGCTTACGCGGCAAGCGCTTTCACCCGAGACGACAGGCGAGACATTTTCCGCGCAGCGGTGTTTTTGTGCAGCACGCCTTTGGACACGCCACGCATGATTTCGGGCTGTGCTTCTTTCAGGGCTGCGGCTGCTGCGGCCTGATCGCCGGAGGCGATGGCTTCTTCCACGCGGCGCAGGTGCGTGCGGATGCGCGAGCGGCGGGCTTTGTTAACGGCAAAGCGGCGCTCGTTCTGGCGGGCGCGTTTCTTGGCTTGTGGCGAATTGGCCATGTCGGGTTCCCTTTCGTCGGGTCATAAATGTTGTAGCTGCGCGCAAATGGCCCGACTGGTTCCCGACCTGGGTTTGAGAACCAGGTGATTCCGGTCAAGCGGACCTCACGCGCATGGATTGCGGCCTTTTAGGGCAGAGTTGTTGCGTTGTAAACCGCCCTACTTGTCGCGAAATTGCGGCTCGCGTTTTTCGATGAAGGCGGTCATACCCTCGGTCTGATCCTCGGTGGCAAAGAGGCTGTGGAACAGGCGGCGCTCGAAGATCAGGCCTTCCTGCAGCGTGGTCTCGAAGCTGCGGTTCACGGCCTCTTTGACCGCCATCGTGGCGGGCATGGATTTCTCCGCTATTTTGGCGGCGGCGGCGAAGGCTTCCTTTCTGAGCGCCTTGACCGCGACGACGCGGCTGACAAGGCCCGTGCGCTCTGCCTCTGCGGCATCCATGAAGCGGCCTGTGAGGTGCATATCCATCGATTTCGACTTGCCAATAAACCGGGTGAGCCGTTGCGAGCCGCCCATGCCCGCCATGACCCCGAGGTTGATCTCGGGTTGGCCGAATTTGGCGGTGTCAGAGGCAATGATGAAGTCGCACATCATCGCCAGCTCGCAGCCGCCGCCCAGCGCATAGCCGGAGACCGCCGCAATGATCGGTTTGCGGGCGGTGTTGATGATATCGGTTTCTTTCACAAAGAGGTTCGAGGCGAAGACGTCGTTGAAGCCAAGATCGCGCATCTCGGTGATATCGGCGCCTGCGGCGAAGGCCTTGTCCGAGCCCGTCACGATCATGCAGCGGACCTTGTCGTTGGCCTCGGCCTCGGCAACGGCTTGCGACAACTCGCCTAGCAGCTGCGCGTTCAGCGCGTTCAGCGCATCAGGGCGGTTCAGCGTGATGGTCGCGACATGCTCTACTATCTCGACAGTGATTGTCTTGAACGCCATTGAAACGGCCTCTCACCTTAGGAAATTGAGTGATAAGACCTATCAGGCCGGACGCGCAGGTCAATTATCTTTGACATTTTGAGCAATAAAACGACGAGCGCCCGGATTGAACGATGCGCTGGATCTTGCCGGTGCAGTCAGGGGTGGCGCAGGGCTGCCCTTCACGGTCATAGACGGCGAAATTATGCTGGAAATAGCCCAGCTCGCCATCGGTTTGGCGGTGGTCCCGCAGCGATGATCCGCCTGCCTCTATCGCCTCGGACAGCACATCGCGGATGGCGGGCAGAAGCGAGGCCACGCGCGGGCCGCTGAGCGCGCCTGCCTTGCGTTTGGGCGAGATACCGGTGCGGTGCAGCACCTCGCAGACATAGATATTGCCCAGGCCCGCGACGATGCGCTGATCCAGCAGCGCGGATTTGACGGGCGTGTTGCGGTTCTTGAATTTGGCCTTGAGATAGGCCTCGTTGAAGCTGTTGCCCAAAGGCTGCAAGGGCAGACCGTCACGGCGCTGAGGAGGCGCTCGAAATATATCCTCGCCGATCTCAGCTCAGGCGAGACGCTGCTCATTCATCTGGGCATGTCGGGCCGGATGCAAATCGACGCGGCCCCCACCGCCAACTTCCACCACGCCACACCGACAGCGCAAAAACACGACCATGTCGTCTTTCATATGGAGGACGGCACCACCATCCGGTTCAACGATGCCCGCCGTTTTGGGGCAATGGATCTGATGGACACCGCCACCCAAGACACCCACTGGCTGCTGGAAAAACTCGGGCCCGAACCCTTGGGCAACAGCTTCAACGAGGCCTATCTCAAGGCCAAATTCAAGAACCGCAACA
>CALFWN010000143.1 GCA_937928335.1 uncultured Litoreibacter sp.
TCGAACTCGGTGCCCAAAAGGAAATGCCCGGTTTTCAGCGAGATCACCCCGATCGGCAAATAGGTCAGCGGGTTGCCAAAGAAGGTGGCCATCAGCGCGGCCAATATGTTGCCGCGCATCAGCTTGGCCAGCCCCGCGGCAATGAAGAAATGGAAGCCGTAAAACGGGCAGAAGGTGGTGAACACGCCTGCAAAAATGCCGCGCGAGATGCGTTTGGGGCTGTCCGGCAGGCGGCGAACCCGGTGTTTGACATAATGCGCGGCACGCCCCCACCCGCCTTGCGGCCAGATGAGGTGCAGGGCCCACAAGGCCCAGCTTTTCGGTGTGCGGCGCTTAAAGACCAACTCTTCCTCTACGATTCCTGCTCATGGTTACCCTGAACCAAGAGCGTTGATGCCCCCTAAATGCGGCAGAAATTTTACGGTGCGCGGTTCAAATCGCGATGCCGCTCCAAAGATGCCACGTCGCTATCCGCGTCAATCGCCGTCATCACCCCGTGCAGATGCTCCAGGTCCCGCACATTCACATCTATCAGGATACGGAAGTAGTCCGGTTTGCGGTCAATAAAATGCAAATCCGAGATATTCGCCTTCTGCTCCCCGATCAGCGTGCAAATCCGGCCCAATACGCCCGAGCCATTGGTGATTGTGGCGTTCAGCGTCACGGCGCTGCCCGCCGGGTGCAGCCCCTCATGCCAGTGCAAATCCACCCAGCGGTCGGGCTGGTCATCCAGCGCCACCAGCGCTTCGCAGGCAATGGCGTGCAAAAACACCCCCTCGCCGCTGTGGCGGATGCCCACGATACGCTCCCCCGGCACGGGCTGGCAGCACCCGGCGCGTTTCACGGTCATGCCTTTCGACAGCCCCGCCACGGCGCGGTTCGGGTCAATGCGCGGTATCTGTGAAGGGTCGGCAAGGTCGGGGTAAATGGCCTGCACCACCTCGCGGGCGGAGATCTCCGTCGAGCCCACAAATTCCAGCAATTGCGCGGAATCCTGCAGGCTCAGCTCCTTGGCCGCAGTCGCCAGCGCCTTGTCGGTGGCCTTCTTGCCGACATGCTCGAACGCGGCGCGGGTCAGCTCGCGGCCCAGCTTGATGAAGCGGTCGCGGTGTTCTTCCTTCAGCGATTTGCGGATCGCGGCCTTGGCCCTGCCGGTGATCGCGATATCCATCCAGGTAGGCTGCGGGCGCTGCCCCTCGGCGGTGATGATCTCCACCGATTGGCCGTTGCGCAGCCGGGTCCAGAGCGGCACGCGCAGCCCGTCCACCTTGGCCCCCACGCAGCGATGCCCGATCCGGGTGTGGATGGCATAGGCGTAATCCAGCGGCGTCGCCCCGCGCGGCAGCTTGATCACGTCGCCCTTGGGCGAAAAGCAGAATACCTGGTCCGAATACATCTCAAGTTTGACATGTTCGAGGAACTCGTCGTGATCCTCATCCTCCACGGTGCCAAACCGGTCGGTCAGCTGCTGCACCCATTTCGAGGGGTCCACGGCAAAGGGGTTCTGCACGCGCTGCCCGTCGCGGTAGGCCCAATGCGCGGCCACCCCGGTCTCTGCAACCTCGTGCATTTGCTTGGTGCGGATCTGCACCTCCACCCGCTTGCCGTCACGCCCCGAGACCGTGGTATGGATCGAGCGGTAGCCGTTGCTTTTGGGCTGGCTCACATAATCCTTGAACCGCCCCGGCACCGAGGACCACCGGCGGTGGATCACCCCAAGCACGCGGTAGCACTCATCCTCCGTGGCGCAGATCACCCGGAAGCCGTAAATATCCGACAGCCGGGAAAAGCCCTGTTTCTTCTCCTCCATCTTGCGCCAGATCGAGTAAGGCTTCTTCGCCCGCCCCGAGACCCGCGCCTCGATACCTGCGGTAAACAGGGCGGTGCGAATATCCTCGGTGATCTTCGGCACCACATTGCCGGTCTCTTTCTGCAAGGTGATGAAGCGCCGGATGATCGAGGCGCGGGCGTCCGGGTTGAGCACCCGGAAGGACAGATCCTCCAGCTCCTCACGCATCCAGTGCATCCCCATCCGGCCCGCCAGCGGCGCATATATATCCATCGTCTCGCGGGCCTTCTGGACCTGCTTTTCGGGCGTCATATGCCGGATGGTACGCATATTGTGCAGCCGGTCGGCCAGCTTGACCAGGATCACCCGCAGGTCCTTGGACATGGCCATGAACAGCTTGCGGAAATTCTCCGATTGCTTGGTCTGGGTCGAGGTCAGCTGCAGGTTGGTCAGCTTGGTCACGCCGTCCACCAGCTCGGCAATCTCGGTGCCGAACTGCTCTGCGAGATCAGTATAGGAGGCGCGGGTGTCCTCCACCGTGTCATGCAAAAGCGCGGTGACAATGGTGGCGTCATCCAGCTGCTGCTCGGTCAGCAGGGCGGCCACCTCGATCGGGTGGGTGAAATAGGGATCGCCCGAGTGGCGTTTCTGCCCCTCATGCATCTTGCCGCCAAACGCATAGGCGGCCTTGATCAAGGCTTCATTGGTGTTGGGGTTGTAGACGCGGATCAGGTCGATCAGATCGCTTGCGTCAAGCATGGCCTACCATTCTACCCCGGACAATAGCTGCGCTTACTTGGCCTCTTGGGCCTCCATCAGCGCGCGCAGCAGTTTCTCTTCGGACATGTCGTCCTCTGCCGGCTTGTCCTGCTCCACACCCATCAGCAGCGCCATCGCGTCTTCTTCGGGCTCATCCACCTCGATCTGGGTCTGGTTGCTTTCGATCATCCGCTCGCGCAGCTCGTCGGCGCTTTGGGTCTCCTCGGCAATCTCGCGCAACGAGACGACCGGGTTCTTGTCATTGTCACGGTTGATTGTCAGCGCAGAGCCCGACGCAATCTCGCGGGCGCGATGCGCGGCAAGCATCACAAGATCAAAACGATTTGGGACTTTATCAACGCAGTCTTCGACGGTCACGCGGGCCATGTGGGCACTCCAGACAACAAGAGGGAAGTTTGAGAAGCACCAGATAAGGGTCTTTTTTCCACTTTACAAGCGTAAAAAGCCCTAAAATCAGGCATCATCCGCAGGGATTTCGGGGGCCGGCAGCGGGGTCAATGCGGCCCGGTCAGCCTCTGGCAGGGCGGCAAAAAGCGCCTCTGCCGTCTCGCCCAGAACCGGGTGCACCCAGCCCGGCGCCACGTCGCAAAACGGCCCCAGCACGAAGGCGCGGTCCTGCAGGCGCGGATGCGGCAGCACCAGCCCGTCCGGGGCGCGGGCCTGCTGCTCGGCCAATGGCAGCAGGCGCCACGCTTCAAACGTGGCACGGTCAGGGTGGATATCCGCGCCATAGGCGATCAGGTCCAGATCAATGGTCCGTGCCGCCCAACGCGTGCTGCGGTCGCGCCCCATCGCGGCCTCGACCGCGTGCAAATGCGCCAAAAGGGCGGGCGGGGGCAGGCTTGTGCGCAGCTCCGCCACCGCATTCACGAAATCCGGGCCGCTGCCCTCAGGGAAGGCGGGCGTGCGAAAAAATCGGCTGATACGCGCCACTTGCACCGAATCGCAGGCCAGCCGCGCAAGGGCCACGCGCAACGTCGTTTCGGGCGGGCCGAAAAGTGACGTTACGTTACCCCCGAGTGCAATATATGATGAAATGTCGCTTGCGGGGCTGTTCACGGCCCTAACGGGTTGCGGCATGTGGGAAATCCCTTATTTTCGGCGCGCGGCCCAGCCAAACCAAACACACTCACGGTTCTACTCAGGTTGGGCGCACATCGGAAGGACAATTGATGTTTTACAAAGACGAACGGCTTGCGCTGTTCATTGACGGCAGCAATTTATATGCCGCCGCCAAGTCTTTGGGGTTTGATATTGACTACAAACTCCTGAGACACGAGTTCATGCGCCGCGGGAAACTGCTGCGTGCGTTCTATTACACGGCTCTGCTGGAGAATGACGACTACTCGCCCATTCGCCCGCTTGTCGACTGGCTGAATTACAACGGCTTCACGATGGTCACGAAAGCGGCCAAGGAATACACCGACCGCGAGGGGAGGCGGAAGGTGAAGGGCAATATGGACATCGAGCTATGCGTCGATGCTCTGGAGCTCGCGCCGCATGTGGATCATATCGTGCTGTTTTCCGGGGATGGGGATTTCCGGCCGCTGCTCGAAGCGATCCAACGCAAAGGCGTTCGGGTGTCTGTGGTCTCGACCATCCGGTCGAACCCGCCGATGATCTCGGACGAGCTGCGCCGCCAGGCCGACAATTTCATCGAGCTCGACGAGTTGCGTGACGTGATTGGCCGGCCTCCGCGTGAAGACCACGCCGACGCAGAGCACCCCCCAGCCGACAACTAGGCCAGACAGCCGGTTGAGGTAAAACACGAGCAGGGCCTTCAGGGCCCTCTCAAGCCATGCCCAAACTCTTGTCGCACGGCGCGGCTTTTGC
>CALFWN010000144.1 GCA_937928335.1 uncultured Litoreibacter sp.
CCAAGAATAGGTCTCGATAGTTTTAAATGAATCTTGAAAGGAAGCTTCTCTTTGTAGCTTTTGCGTATCGAAAAGAATCCATATCGATGAATCCGCAAATTTGGAGATAACCTATTTATTCTGGAGACTACGAGGATCAAGAACATCTCTTAAGCCATCACCCAAAAGATTAAACGATAGAACTGTCAGAATAATCAACAAAGCTGGCGGCCAAATTAGCCAAGGTTGCAGGACTAAGATCGAGGCATTAGTTGCCAAAGAAAGCAGATTTCCCCAACTAGGATCAGGTTGCTGAATCCCCAATCCAATCAGGCTTAAAACCGATTCGGTGATAATAAAACTAGGAACAGCTAAGGTGGCAGCGAGGATCTTTTTGGCGACATGACCGCCCGCCCGGCGCTGGTGGCAGAGCCCGCCCGCTTCGTCTCTGGCGAGCGCCGCGAAATCAAATTGCTGGAGCAGGCGCATTTCACCCTCGCGCTGGAAGCCCCCGGCTACCGCGACGACGCATTTTATACCGCGCAAATCTTCGCCTCTGCCTTTGGTGGCGGCATGTCCTCACGCCTGTTTCAGGAGGCGCGGGAAAAACGCGGTCTGTGCTATTCGATCTTCGCGCAGATCGGCAGCTATTCCGACACCGGGCTGATGACCGTCTATGCAGGCACTTCTGGCGACGACATCAAGGGCCTTGCCGGGTTGACGGTAGACGAGCTGAAACGTGCGGCAAGCGATATCAGCGACGCCGAGGTCGCGCGCGCACGGGCGCAGATGAAAGCCGGGCTCTTGATGGGGTTGGAAAGCCCCTCGAGCCGCGCGGAACGTCTGGCGCGGCTCATCGGCATCTGGGGCCGTGTGCCTGACCTGTCGGAAACCGTGGCCAAGATCGACGCGTTGGAGGCATCAGATGTCCACGCCTTCGCCGCGCAATTGGCCACAAGCGGGGCTGCGGCAATGGCGCTTTACGGCCCGGTCAGCGCAGCGCCGACGCTGGACGACATCCAGACCATGCTGGCGGCCTGACGCCGATGTTGCCGGGTCGCAAAAAGCTACGCATCGTCACCGAGCGCATGGTGCTGCGCCTGCCGCAACATGGCGATTTCAGGCGCTGGGCGGCGCTGCGGGCCGAAAGCTCGGAATTCCTGACCCCGTGGGAGCCCGCATGGGCCTCCGATCATCTCACCCGCAAGAGCTTTACCAACCGGGTCTACTGGGCGCAGCGGTCCGTCAACACCGGCTCGGCCGCGCCGGTTTTCATGATGCGCCGCGAAGATGATGCGCTTCTGGGCGCGATCACGCTCGACAATATCCGGCGCGGCCCCGCGCAGGCGGGCACTCTGGGCTACTGGATCGGGCAGCGTTTCGCGCGGCAGGGCTTCATGCGGGAGGCCATTGGCGGGCTGGTGCATTACGCCTTCACCACGCTGGACCTCAGCCGGGTCGAGGCTGCCTGCCTGCCCGAGAACGCCGCCTCGCGCGGGGTGCTGGAGAAAGCCGGTTTCAAATATGAGGGCGTGGCGCAAAGCTATCTGCAAATTGGCGGGCGCTGGCGCAACCATGTGCTCTACGCCAATCTGCGGGGGGACCGCCGGGGGCGGACAGATGTGGGCTGAGCCGGTTTTCGAGGCAATCCGCCCTGTACCCGCCCCCATGCGCCGGACAATTCTGCAAATGTGATTTTGAAATATCGCACCCCTCGCGCTAGCCTTTCCAAATGCGCATTGTCTTTTTCTGCCTGCTCCTCTGTCTGCCGGTCATGGCCACGGCCCAGGATCGCCAGCCGTCGCATTGTGTGGCGCTGGCTGACGCCACGCCGGGCGTCACCTATCTGCACAAGGCCAATTGGCAGAACCCGGTGGCCGCCGACACGATCCGGCTGACCTATATCGACCACGCCATGTTCCTGTTGCAAACGGCGCGCGGGTTGAACGCGGTGACAGATTATGTGGGCTATACCGCCGGGGTGGACCTGATACCCGATGTGGTCACGATGAACCACGCGCATGGCAGCCACTGGACCTCTGCGCCCGACCCGGCCATTTCGCATGTGCTGGAAGGCTGGCAGCGGGAGCATAATCTGGATCTGGGCGAAATGCTGGTCCGCAATGTCTCGACCGATATCCGCTCGCGCTTTGGCGGCCCGGTCGAGGAGGATGGCAATTCCATCTTCATTTTCGAGGTGGCGGGGCTTTGCGTCGGCCATCTGGGGCATCTGCATCACGAGCCCGACCCCGCGCAATATGCCGCCATTGGACGGCTTGATGTGGTGATGGCTGCCGTCGATGGTGGGCTGTCGCTGGACACGCCCACGATGATGAAAGTGCTGACCCGGCTGCGGTCTTCCGTGGTGATCCCGATGCACTGGTTCGGGCGCAGCTCGCTGAACGTGTTTCTGGACGGGATGCGCGGCACGTTTGACATTGTCGAGCCCGATACCAGCTTTGTCGAGCTGTCGCTCACCACATTGCCGGGCCGCCCGACCATCATGGTGCTGAACCCGGCCTATTATACCCCGCCGCTTGAATGATGACGCGGCATTAGCGAATTGCATTCCTGCGCCGCTGCCCGCTAACTGGGGCCATGCTGAATCCCGTCTCCGACACCCTGCGCGACCACCTGTCCAAAGCCCTGCCGCGCGCCGCCTTCAGGGAGGTCACGCCCGCCTATCTGGAGGAGCCGCGCGGGCGCTACTCCGGCACGGCGGGGCTGCTTCTGGCGCCGGGCTCGGCGCATGAGGTCTCTGCCATTGTGACGGCCTGCCGCGAGGCGCGTGTCGGCGTGATCCCTTATGGCGGCGGCACCGGGCTGGTCGGCGGTCAGGTCGCCGAAGACGTGCCTGCGCCGGTCATCGTGTCGCTGGAGCGCATGACCGCCATCCGCGCCATTGACCCGGTGGAGAACGTCCTGGTCTGCGAGGCAGGTGCGGTGCTGCAAAATGTGCAGGACGCAGCCGAAGGGGCAGGGCGGCTGTTCCCGCTGACGCTGGCCAGCCAGGGCTCCGCGCGGATCGGCGGCAATCTGGCGACAAATGCAGGCGGCGTGAACGTGCTGCGCTACGGCAACACGCGGGATCTGTGTCTGGGGCTGGAGGCGGTGCTGCCTTCGGGCGAGATCTGGAACGGGCTGACGCCCTTGCGCAAGAACAACACCGGCTATGATCTGCGCCATCTGCTGATCGGGGCAGAGGGCACGCTGGGCATCATCACGGCCGCCAGCCTGAAGCTGTTTCCGCGCCCGCAAGCCGTGGGCGCGGCGCTGATGGTCGTGCGCGACCCGCAGGCGGCGCTGGATTTGCTGGCATTGGCGGGGGAGCAATTGGGCGGGCAGGTCTCGGCCTTTGAGCTGATCCACCGGCAAGGGCTGGAGTTTCTGGCCGAGGTCGGCCCGGACGTCAAAGCCCCCTTTGCCGCGCCGCCGGACTGGATGGTGCTGATTGATCTGGGCTGTTTCGCGGGCACCGTGCCGGAGCAGGCGCTGGAGACGCTTTTCGCCGAGGCCTTCGCCCGAAAGCTGGTCAGCGACGGGGTTATTGCCGCCTCACTGGAGCAGCGCCTTGCTTTCTGGTCGATCCGCGAAAGCATCCCGGAGGCCAACCGCCGGGTGGGCTCGGTCTCGAGCCATGATATTTCCGTGCCGATCACCCGCATCCCGGAATTCATTACCCGAGGTGCCGAGGCGCTGGCGCAGCTGGGGGATTTCAGGATCAACTGCTTTGGCCATGTGGGTGACGGCAATCTGCATTACAACGTCTTCCCGACCCGCGGTCGATCTCGCGCCGATTACGAGGCGGAGCGGCCTGCGGTCAAGGAGATCGTGCATGACCTGACCCATGCGCTGGGCGGCTCGATCTCGGCGGAGCATGGGATCGGGCGGCTGAAAACAGCGGATCTTGAGCGCTACGGCGATCCTGCAAAGCTGGCGGCGATGCGGGCCATCAAGGCGGGGCTGGACCCGGCGGGCATCATGAACCCGGGCGCGATGCTGGCGCAGCCGTCATAAGACGTGATCCCGCTGGAGTGTTGACCGCGAGGGGCAGAATGGGGTCTGCTGGCGCGACCTGAGCGCAGAGGCCCCATGACAGATACCGAGACCGGCAAACCCTTCCGATTTTTCGACAACCGCCTGAAATATCTGACTTTCGTCAACACCACGAACGAGAAATGGCGGATCTCGGAACGGGTTGCGCAGGAGCTGAGCCTGATCGAGCCGCACCCGCCCGCGATCCGGGTCTTTGACGCGGGCATGGGCGATGCGACCGTTTTGTCAAACACGATGCGTGCCATGCATCAGCGTTTCCCGAATATTCCGTTCTATATGGTGGGCAAGGAGATCTCCTTGGAGGATCTGCGCCTCTCGCTCGACAAGATACCCGACCGTCTGGTGGAGCATCCCGCAAGTGTCGTGGTGATGACCAACCTGTTTTATTCAGAGGCTCCCTGGCTCATGCCCGGCAAGAAGGAGGTGGCCGAAAAACTGACATGGAAGACGATCGCGCTGGACGGGCAATCCTCCATCGGGTTTCAGGAGCAGCTGCGCGACCTCGACCCGTTTCTGGTGGACAATTGGCAGGTGCGCTCCTCGCCCAAGACCGGCAACCCGCTTTATGTGAAGCCGACGGTGCTGGTGATCTATCGCAAGGACCATGATTTTCTGCTCGATAGTGTGATCCCGCGCCCGGGGGAGCCGCGTGCCGAGTATGATCTGGTGCTGGCCTCCCAACCCTGGCGCGCCCGCACGGCGCCGGATTTGAAAGCCAAAACGGTGCTGGCACCATTGGCCCGCAGCCTTGCCGTGGGTGGCCGTATGCTGACGGTGCAATCGGCAGGCAATGATCCGGGTGAGGAGATCGTGAACACGGTCTGGCCGGATATCGAGCTGTTCCCGGTGAACCGCTATGAGCTGATTGCCGCGCTGAAAGATGAGCTGGGCGGAGATGCGGCGGATTTCGATCTGTCCATCCCAAGCGGCGGCGATGCGCTTTTGTCCTACCGGATGCACACATTGCCCGAAGAGATCGGCCCCTCCATTGGCACCTCGACCCTGTCAGCGGCCTGGAATGCGGCGACCTATGTGGCGCAGATTGACGACCAGATGCTGGAAGAGACCCACGGCGGCACGCATCATTTCGCCATCACGGCGGATGTACTGAAGAAATATGGCGGGCTGTGGTTCAATGATGAGGTATTTGCCATCTCACGTCTGCGCTGAGCAGAGGGTTTGCGCCGCGCTGGCGCGCGTCGCGAGGGGCTGTTGGTGTCTGGCACACGCCAGGTTCAGTCGCCTTCGAACTCGCAGAGCACTTTGACCTCCATGCCGAGGCTCTCCAGCTTTTTGCGACCGCCCAAAGCGGGCAGGTCGATGATAAAGGAACATCCAATGACCTCGGCCCCCAGCTTTTCGACCAGCCTGATGCCCGCCTCGGCAGTGCCGCCGGTGGCCAGAAGGTCATCGACAAGCAGGACCTTTTCGCCCGGTTGCAGACTGTCATCATGCAGCTCCATCGTGGCCTCGCCATATTCCAGCTTGTAGCTTTGCGCGATGGTCTTGCCAGGCAGCTTACCTTTCTTGCGGATCGGCACGAAGCCCACGGACAGCTGATGGGCGATGGCCCCGCCCAGAATGAAGCCGCGCGCCTCAAGCCCTGCCACCTTGTCAAAGCGCAGGCCCGCATAGGGGGCGAGCATCTGATCCACCGCCATGCGAAACCCGCGCGGGTCCAGAAACAGGGTGGTCACGTCGCGAAACATGATCCCCTCATGCGGGAAGTCGGGGATGGTGCGGATATAGTCTTTGACGTCTTCCATTATGCCTGCGCCTCTTTTGCCAATATGCGGCCCGCCACCGCGTCGAGCCGGGCCATCACCGCCGGGTCACGCGCCGGGGGCTGCGTGATCATCGCAAACTCCAGCGCCGTGTCGCAGTGATGTGGGCAGGGTTCACGCTTGGCACCAAGCAAGGCAGGTAGCCGGGCCACCATGCCGCGCGCCTTGCCGGCATTGCCCATCAGCGTGGCGATGATCTGGGTCACATCCACCTCCCCATGATCGGGGTGCCAGCTGTCATAATCGGTGATCATCGCAACAGAGGCGTAGCACAGCTCTGCTTCGCGGGCGAGTTTCGCCTCCGGCATATTGGTCATGCCGATCACATCCGCGCCCCAGCTGGTCCGGTACATTTTGCTTTCCGCCAGTGTCGAAAATTGCGGGCCCTCCATCGCCAGATAGGTGCCACCGTCATGCATGGTGATGCCTGTCGCCTGACCGGCCTCAAGGCAAGCAGCACCCAGCCGCGCGCAGGTGGGATGGGCCACCGAGACATGGGCCACGCAGCCTTGGCCGAAGAACGACTTCTCCCGCGCGAAAGTGCGGTCAATGAATTGATCCACAACCACAAAATCGCCGGGTGCCATGTGTTCGCGAAACGACCCGCAGGCCGAGACAGAGACCACATCCGTCGCTCCAAGCCGCTTCAGCGCGTCGATATTGGCGCGGTACGGCACGGTGGAGGGGCTGTGGACATGGCCGCGCCCGTGACGCGGCAGAAAGGCCATTTTCACACCGTCCAGCGTGCCGGTCAAAATTTGGTCGGAGGGCGCCCCCCAGGGGGTCTCCAC
>CALFWN010000145.1 GCA_937928335.1 uncultured Litoreibacter sp.
ACCGTGAAGAAGATCATCGAGGGGATGAAGAACATCAGATAGGCGATGGCATCCACCGTCGCCTGCGTCTTGTTGGACCAGAAACGGTAGATGAAATCCGCGCGAATATGCACGCCGCGCATCAGCCCGTAGCCCGCACCGGCCATCCACAGGACCCCCGCGATCATCCGGCTGAGATCATAGGCCTGCAAGGTCGGGCCAAGACCCATCGAGCGGGCAAGATCCTCATACCCGGCGTTTTGCAGGATGATGAAGGAGTTGCGGGAGAAGACCTCCCAGACCACGATGGCAATCAGCGGCACCATCAGCAAAGCGATGATCTGGCCTGCCCGGTAATTGACGACATCGATCACAGCCGTGATCGGGCGTTGCCACGGCGTCATGTCTTCCGGCGTTTCCCCAGGGGCTTCCGACCGGCGCTCCGCGATCAATTCATCCGCGATCTCCAGATCTTCTGGATTCGGTTCATCTGCCATGTGGCGGTCCCTCCCCTGGACATGGATTTGATATCCACGCTCTTGATTTCGAAACGTCCAAAGCCGAGGGCGCTTGGAAAGCAAGAACGGGCGGGCCCCCGTAAAAGGGCCCGCCCTGAACTGAACTTACTTCAGTGTGTCTGCAAATGCGCGACCAAGGTTCGCGTTCGAGGTCTGAGCACCGGCCCAGAACGGTACGGCGATCTTGGCGAACTCTGTCTGAGACGCCCAGACTTCTGCGAAGAACTCGTTCTCGTCAGCAGCAGCCTGAAGGGCCTTTGTCGCAGCAGCCGAATACTCGGTGAAGTAGTCAGCTGGTGTGTCCTCAAGGATAACACCGTGGTTTTCGGTCAGATCCTTCAGCGCCTTGCCGTTTTCGTAGATACGGTAGGAGAGCGACTTGGACAGCGACGCGGTGGATGCAACTTCAAGCGCTTTCTGCTCCAGCTCGGTCAGGCCGTTGTAGAAGTCCTTGTTCACATACATATCCGCGTTCACGGTGACCTGGTGCAGGCCTTGCAGGTAGTAGTGCTTCAGCACTTTCTGGAAGCCAAACACGCTGTCAGGCTTCGGGCAGCACCATTCAGCCGCGTCGATTGTGCCTTTTTCCAGAGCTGGCAGGATGTCACCGCCGCCCATAGCAACAGCAGGAACACCGATGTCAGCGTAAGCCGCACCAACCATGCCTGGAGGGGCACGGAAACGCATCTGACGGAAATCATCCATAGATGTGATCGGCTCCGGGAACCAACCAAGGGCCTCCGGGCCAACTGGCTGCAGCATGAAGCCTTTGACGTTCACGCCCATCTCATCCCAGAGACGGTCATAGAGCTCTTTGCCGCCGCCGAACTGGAACCAGCTCAGGAATGCGATGTTGTCGAGGCCGACACCGGCACCCGCAACAGGCGCACCGAAGAGGTTGGCTGCAACATGCTTACCACCCCAGTAGTGAGTCCAGGCAAAGCCGCCCTCAACAAGGCCCGCGTCAACCGCGTCCATGATGTCGCGTGGGCCAACAACGGCGCCCGCTGGCAGCACTTCGATGGTCAGCGATCCGCCGGTCAGCGCAGCAACGTCGTCGCCGAACGCATTGAGCATGACCACTTCGTCAGCTGTGTTTGGCAGAACAGACTGGATGCGCAGCACTTTTTCCGCCATCGCGCCAGACGCCATCAGCGCAAGGCCGACTGCGCTTGCAGTTAGGGTTTTCAAGTTAATCATAAGGTCCTCCCTTAAGGTCCAAGCCTTCTCTTTAAGTCAGGAGCCGGGTGATGAAGGCAATATCGCCCGGCTTTCTCGAAAGGCCTGCTGCGGGGGTCCGCCGCAGGCACAAGTCGTCTTTGGTGTTCTTCGCTAGTGCCCCTTCCCAAGGTCCCAGCCCTCAATCAGACCGAAATAAGGCCCGATCCCGAGATTGATGTCAAAGACCCCGCGATAAAACATCTCGCCGGCCACATAGATCAGCACGAACAGGCCCAGCCAGGAAATCCACGGGTATTTGGTCAAAAGCTTCATGATCATGGTGGCCGCGAAGGCCATCATCAGGATCGCGAGGCCCAGCCCCACCACCAGCTTGGTGGTGTCGCCATCCGCAATTGCCGCCACCGCCAGCACGTTATCAAGCGACATTGACACATCCGCGATGGTGATCGACACCAGCGCGCCATAGAGCGTTCGACGCGGCGGGCCGGTATAGCCCTGCTCCGGATCGTCGGCCATTTCCATAGCCATCTCTGCATCATGGTCGGTCCCCGCCCGGATTTCCACAAAGAGCCGCCAGCACACCCAAAAGAGCAAGAGTGAGCCCACAAACAGGATGCCCGGAATGCCCAAGAGCTTGGTGGCGATCACCGCGAACACGATGCGCAGCAGCGCCGCGATCACCATGCCGTAGAGAATGGCCTTCTTGCGCAGCTCGGGCGCCAGCCCCGCGGCCGCCATGCCGATGATCAGCGCATTGTCCCCCGACAGGATCAGGTCGGCGATGATGATTTTGCCATAGTCGGCAACTTGGTCGATCATATCAGGCCATCTCTTTCACAGCTGCGGAGGCACCGGCCCCGGTCTGGGCCCCGGCATCCTCCAGAATTAGGTCAGACGCCTTTTCCCCGATCATCATCGAAGGCGCATTGGTATTGCCCGACACGATGATCGGCATGATCGACGCATCCGCCACCCGCAGCCCGGCAATGCCGTGCACCTTCAGCTGCGGATCAACGACCGACATGGCATCGACCCCCATCTTGCAGGTGCCCGTGGGATGGTAAATCGTGGTCGAGGTATTGCGCGCCCAATCCAGCAGCGCGTCATAATCGTCACCGACGCCCGCGCCCGGCGCGTGTTCCTCGGTGATGTGGCTTTTGATCGGGTCATGGCCGCAGATCCTGCGGGTGATCCGAATGCCCTCGACCAGCGTATCGCAATCGGTCTTGGTGGCCAGATAATTGGGGTGGATTTTCGGATAGTCGCGCATATCAGCCGAGGCCAGCTCCAGATGCCCCGCGCTTTCAGGGCGCAATTGCAACACCGAGGCCGTGAAGGCCGAGAATTTATGCGGCCCCGCATCGACCCGATCAGCGGACCAGGGCTGGATGTGGAACTGAATATCGGGCACTGAGAGGTCCTGCCGGGTTTTCAAAAACCCGGTGCCGAGGCTTGCGGCCATCGCCATCGGGCCGCCGCGTGTGAAGACATATTCCATGCCGATCAAAGCCTGTTTGAACAGGTTCGACACCTCGGTATTGATCGTGGGCAGCGAGGTTTTATAGACCGGGCGCGCCTGCAAATGGTCCTGCAGGTTCTTGCCCACCCCGTTGATGTCCTGCACCACCTCGATGCCGTGCTGTTTCAGCTCATCGGCGGCACCAAGCCCCGAGACCATCATGATCTGCGGCGAGGCCAGCGCACCGGCGGACAGCACCACCTCGCGGCGCGCTTTCATGGTGACCTGCTGGCCGTTGTGATTGGCGATGAGCCCGGTGCAGCGCTTGCCCTCGAATGTCAGCTTCTCCACCGCGCAGCGGGTCAGCACCGTCAGGTTGGGGCGCGATTTGGCCGGGTTCAGATAGGCCACCGCTGACGAGCAGCGCCGCCCGTTGCGGGTGGTCAACTGGAACAGAGCCACGCCTTCCTGATCGGCCCCGTTATAATCCTTTGCCCGCTTGTAGCCCGCATTTACCGCAGAGGTGATCCAGTCATCAACGCATTGCCGCGTGACCGTGGTGTCGGAGACCGACAAAGGCCCGTCGCCGCCGCGATACTCATCCGCGCGGCTGCCATTCTCGAAATTCTCGGAGCGTTTGAACAGCGGTTTGACGTCTTCCCAGCTCCAGCCGGTATTGCCCAGCTGCCGCCAGCCGTCATAATCCTCTGCTTGGCCCCGCACATAGAGCAGCCCGTTGATGGAGGACGACCCGCCCAGCACCTTGCCGCGCGGCCATTTCAGGGAGCGGCCATTGAGGCCGGGATCGGGTTCGGTCTTGTAGCCCCAGTCGGTCTTGGGATTGCCCATTGTTTTGAAATAGCCAACGGGGATATGTATCCAGGGGTAGGTGTCTTTGCCCCCGGCCTCGAGGATCGCAACTTTATATTTGCCACTCGCCGACAAACGATTGGCGAGAACGCATCCCGCGGAACCTGCTCCAACGATAATGAAGTCGAATTCCACTCACTTCCTCCCAAAAGCGCCGAATTGCAAAAAATGGGACTTGAAGTCCCGTTTTTAGAGTGCATCATAGTCCAGAGAGTCGCACAAGACATAATTTTCGTGTTTTCGGGTAAGGGGGACCTCGTGGACGTCAAAAACCGCATACCGACCAACCTGCGCACATTGCTGATCCTTGAGGCAGTGGGGATGCAGACCGAGCCGATGGGCCCTGCCGAGATTGGCCGGGTGATCGGCCTGCCCAAACAAACCACCCACCGGCTGTGCAACACGCTGCTGGAGGAAGGCTTCCTGATGCGCGACGAGCGTGGCCGCGGGCTGCGCCCCGGACGCCGCGCCCGGATGATGGGGGCGGGCGTGGTGCACAGCTCGTCCAGCTACATGGCCCGCCATCAGGTTCTGCAGGACCTTGCAGCCCAGATCGGCGAGACCGTCAATTTCGTGGTGCCCGAAGACCGCGGCATGGCCTATCAGGACCGGGTGGAGACCGACTGGCCCTTCCGCATCCAGCTGCCCGTCGGCACGAATGTCCCGTTTCACTGCACGGCGTCGGGCAAGGTCTACCTGTCTTCGCTGCCCAAGGGCGAGCGGCGGCGGCTGGTCAATGTCATGCATCTTGAAAAGCACACCGAGACGACGATCACCTCACCCGACGCGCTGCTGACAGAGCTGCAGGAGATCGCCCGTCAGGGCTTCGCGCTGGACAATGCGGAATATTTCGACTCGATGATTGCCGCCGCCGTCCCGGTGCTGGACCCGGCGGGCCGCTATTGCGCCTCCGTGGCCTTTCACGCGCCCGAGCAGCGCGTGACCCTTGAGATTGCCCGCAGCAAGATAGAGCTGCTGCAACGCACCTCCCGCAAGCTGACCGAGACCATCTTCAGCGCCTAGCCGGATTTTGCCAGACAGGTTTCAAAGGAAGCGGCCATGTCCTTGATCAGGGCCGCGTAAAGCGCCGCCCCCGGCGTCTGGCGTGCCCCCAGCGGGTCCACCTCAACCACATTTACCGCGCCGCCATCGGTGATGGCCGCCAGAGAGTTCGCGCTGAACTGCGGCTCTGTGAAGACGCATGAAACCTCGCCGGAGCCGATCAGGCCCTGCGCCCGGCGCATGTCGGCGGCACTTGGCGCGGCACCTTCATTGGAGGCCAGCGACCCCGTTGACACCACCCCGAACCGATCCGCGAAATAGCCATAGGCATCGTGATAGGAGAGGAATTTCTGGCCCTCAAAGGGCGCAAGCCGGGCGGTGATCTCTCCTGCCAGCCCGCGCAATGCGCCGGAATGCGTCCGCGCCGCCTCGCGGTATTGCTCTGCATTATCCGGATCGCGCATGGACAGCTCTTCGGCGATCACCGCCAGCCAGGCCTCTGCGTTGCGCGGGTCGAGCCAGGCATGTGGGTCCAGCCCGTCATGGTCATGGCCCTCATGGCCTTCATGGGTTTCGCTGTCGGCATGGTCTTCGTGGTCGTCATGCTCCGCATGATCGTCGTGATCCGCATGGTCGTCATGCTCTTCGTGATCATCCTCTGCGCCATGCTCGTCATGGTCGCCCTGCGCCCCGCCCTCCTGCGCGAAACTGCGCTGTACGGCGGCATGGTCCAGCAGATCGACAACCCGCGCATCCGGCGACAGGGTTGCGATACGCTCAGTCAGCCACGGGGTCAGCTCGGAGCCGATGATGAAGATGATGTCGGCCTCCTGCACGGCGGCGGCATCAGAGGGTTTCAGGGAGCTGGTATGCGGCGATTGCGTCGGTGGGATCAGCAGGGCGGGCGCCCCCACCCCGCCCATGACCTGCGCCACCAGCGCATGGACCGGCGCGATATCAGCGACGACATTCGGGGGCTCTGCCGCAGCAGCAAGAGGCACAAAACCAAGGATGGCGGCGAGGGTCAGGGAACGGGTCATGGGGAGGCTCATTATTTTCGTTGCGGGCGGTTGTGATGTTACGTTATAACATATCAATCCATCTCGAAAAGGCCCCATCTTCAGATTCATGTCCAGTTTCTCCAAACATGACCACAGCGCCTGCGTCTCGGACGCGCTGCGCGCCGCGGAGGCGCATTGCGCGGCGGCCAAGCTGCATTTCACCCCGGTCCGCCGCCGGGCCCTGGAAATCCTGCTGCATGAACACAAGGCGATGGGCGCCTATGACATGCTGGCGCGGCTGTCCGAGGACGGCATGGGCTCGGCCCCGCCTGTGGCCTACCGGGCGCTGGATTTTCTGGTGACCCACGGCTTTGCCCATAAGATCGAGAAGCTGAACGCCTATGTCGCCTGCGCCCATCCCGGCAAGACCCATGACCCCGCCTTCATGATCTGCCGCAGCTGCGACGCCGTGGCGGAGGCCGCAACCAACCCGCAAGCAGGCCAGCTGGGCCGCGCGGCGCAGGATGCGGGCTTCAAGATCGAGCGCGCCGTGATCGAGGCGGAGGGCATCTGCCCTTTGTGCAAACCTGCATGAGCGGCCCGTTGATACAGGCCGAAGGCGTCAGCGTGGCGATGGGCGGCCATCTGGCCCTGCAACATGTCGACATGGAGGTGCGCCCCGGCGAGATCATTACGGTGGTGGGACCCAACGGCTCGGGCAAGACCACGCTTTTGCGCGCCCTGATCGGCGCGGTGCCACTGAGCCAGGGCCATGTCAGCCGCGCCGCAGGGCTGCGCATCGGCTATGTCCCGCAGGCGCTGAGCATCGACCCGACGCTGCCCTTGACCGTGGAGCGGTTCCTGTCCCTGCCCGCGCGCCGCGCGGCTGAGGACCGCAGGCGGGCGCTGACCCAGGCGGGGGCAGCCGGGCTTGAACAGCGGCAGATGTCAGAGCTGTCAGGCGGGCAGTTTCAGCGCGTCTTGCTGGCCCGCGCGCTTCTGGAAGACCCGCAACTGCTGGTGCTTGATGAGCCCACGACAGGGCTGGACCAGCCGGGCTCTGCCGGGTTTTACCGCCAGATCGAAGCCCTGCGCGGGGAGACCGGCTGCGCCGTGCTGATGGTCAGCCACGAACTGCATGTGGTGATGAGCGCCTCGGACCGGGTGATTTGCCTCAACGGCCATGTCTGCTGCCACGGCGCGCCGGATGTGGTGGCCTCTGCGCCGGAATACCGCGCCTTGTTTGGCTCGGGCACCGGCGGCGCGCTGGCGCTTTATCGCCATGACCACGACCATCACCACCATGATCATGACCACGAGCACGAGCACGACCATGCTTGATGATTTTCTGGTTCGCGCGACGCTGGCAGGCATCGGCGTCGCACTGGCGGCCGCCCCTTTGGGCTGCTTCGTCGTGTGGCGGCGGATGGCCTATTTCGGCGACGCCACCGCACATGCCGCCGTGCTGGGCGTGGCGCTGTCTCTGGCACTGTCCATTTCCATTTTCGCGGGCGTTCTGGGCGTGGCTTTGGTGATGGCGCTGCTGGTCTCAGGCCTCAGCAGCCGGGTCTTGGCCATCGACACGATGCTCGGCGTGCTGTCGCATTCCGCGCTGGCCCTGGGGCTGGTTGCGGTGTCCCTGCTGGACGGCGTGCGGCTGGATCTGATGTCCTACCTCTTTGGCGACATTCTGGCCGTAGGCCGCATGGATTTGGGGGTGATCTGGGCGGGCGCCTTGATCGTGCTGGGCCTGATGATCTGGCGCTGGCAGGCGCTTTTGGCGGCCACCCTGAGCAGCGATCTGGCCCATGCCAGCGGCATCAACCCCGACCGGGAGCGGCTGATCCTGACGGTAGCTTTGGCGGTAACGGTCGCGGTGGCCATCAAGGTGGTGGGCGTCCTGCTGATCGCCGCGATGCTGATCATCCCGGCAGCGGGCGCACGGCCTTTGGCCCGCACACCCGAGGGCATGGGGGCCTTTGCGGCGGTGATTGGCGTGGCCGCAGCGGTCATGGGCCTGCAAGCATCGGCCCAGTTTGACACGCCTGCGGGGCCCTCGATTGTTTGCGTGGCAGCCGCGATCTTCGTGCTGACGCAGGGCTTTGCGGGGGTGCGGAGGCGCTAACCCTCCGGGGGACTGCCTCATTTTTGAGCAGTTGCGCCCGGGCGTCGTGAAAATGCCTGCCCTTCGCGCCTGCAGCCTTGCCCGCACCCGGCAGGATTGGTTTCTATCTGTGCCAAAGGAGCTGCCGCTATCACCGTTCATGCCACCTCTCTGAGCCTGCCTGAGCCTCCTGCCCCGCAACGCGCGCGGGGCCTGTTGCAGCTGTCGAGCAAGCGGCGCGGGGAAGCATCGGTGATTGACGGGCTGCATCAGGCGGGCTCGATGCGGATGATGTTTCCGCGCGGCCCCAATGCCGCGCTGCGCGCCGTGATGATCAATTGCGCGGGCGGCATGACCGGCGGCGACCGGTTTGAGGTGCAGGCCGAGGCGGGCGCGGGCACGGTTTTGAGCCTGACCACCCAGACCGCCGAGCGGGTCTATCGCAGCCCCGACGCGACTGTCGCGCAGATGTCGACGGAGTTGCAGGTTGGCAGCGGTGCCGCGCTGCACTGGCTGCCACAGGAAACCATTCTGTTTGACCGCTCCCGGCTGACAAGGCGGCTGGAGGTGAGCCTTGCCGGGGATGCCACATTCCTGATGATCGAGCCGCTGATCTTTGGCCGCGCGGCGATGGGCGAGGTTTTGGGCGAGGCGCATCTGAGCGACCAGCTGCGCATCCGGCGCGACGGCGTGCTGATCCATGCGGATGCCACGCGGCTGAGCGGCCCGGTGGAGCAGCTTCTGGGCCGCGCAGCCATCGCAGGCGGCGGCCATGCCGTGGCCAATCTGGTCTTTGCAAGCCCGGACGCAGAGGCGCATCTGGCCTCTATGCGCGACATGATCGGCCCCTTTGGCGGGGCCAGCCTGAAGGCCCGCGACCTGCTGGTGGCCCGGCTGATTGCGCCCGGCGCGATGGCGCTGCGCCGCGTGGTCATCGCGATGCTTGCCGCCCTGAGCGGCGCCGAGATTCCCCGAACCTGGACACTTTGACAATGCAACTGACCCCGCGTGAAAAAGACAAATTGCTGATCTCGATGGCCGCCGAGGTCGCCCGCAAGCGGCTGGCCCGCGGCGTGAAGCTGAACCATCCGGAGGCGATTGCACTGATCACCGACGCGGTGGTGGAAGGGGCCCGTGACGGGCGATCCGTGGCGGAGATGATGGAAGCCGGCGCGCAGGTGATCACCCGTGAGCAATGCATGGAGGGCGTGGCCGAGATGATCCATGACGTGCAGGTCGAGGCGACCTTCCCGGACGGCACCAAACTGGTGACAGTGCATGACCCGATCCGGTGAACCATGAGTATTTTTGCCAAAACGAAGCCCGAAACATGCCGAGCAGGAGATGCGCGATGATCCCAGGTGAGCTGTTCCCCGCTGAGGGCATGCTGGAGCTGAACGCAGGCGCGCAGGCGCTTGTGCTGGAAGTCGCCAATACGGGCGACCGGCCTGTGCAGGTGGGCTCGCATTACCATTTCGGCGAGGCCAATGCCGCGCTGGAATTTGACCGGGGGGCCGCACGCGGAATGCGGCTTGATATCGCCGCCGGAACCGCTGTGCGGTTTGAGCCGGGTCAGACGCGGGAGGTGCAGCTGATCCCTATTTCCGGCGCCCGGCAGGTGTTCGGGTTCAACCAACAGGTGATGGGGGAGTTGTAATGCCCACACGCATATCCAGAGGCGATTACGCCGCCATGTTTGGCCCGACCACCGGAGACAGGCTGCGGCTGGCGGATACGGAGCTGATCATCGAGGTGGAGCGCGACCTGACCACCTATGGCGAGGAGGTCAAGTTTGGCGGCGGCAAGGTGATCCGCGACGGGATGGGGCAAAGCCAGGTGACGCGGGCCGCGGGGGCTGTGGATACGGTGATCACCAATGCCCTGATCGTGGATCACAGCGGGATTTACAAAGCCGATATCGGGCTGCGCGACGGGCGGATCGAGACCATCGGCAAGGCAGGCAACCCCGATACGCAACCGGGCGTCGACATCATCGTGGGCCCCGGCACGGAGGCGATTGCGGCCGAGGGCCGGATCGTGACGGCGGGCGGGTTTGACAGCCATATCCATTTCATTTGCCCCCAGCAGATCGAGGACGCGCTGCATTCGGGCGTAACCACCATGCTGGGCGGCGGCACCGGGCCCGCGCATGGCACGCTGGCCACCACATGCACGCCGGGGGCCTGGCATATCGGGCGGATGATGCAGGCGGTAGACGGCGTGCCGATGAATATCGGCTTTGCAGGCAAGGGCAACGCATCACTGCCCGAGGCGCTGGTTGAGCAGGTCAAGGGCGGCGCCTGCGCGATGAAGCTGCATGAGGATTGGGGCACCACCCCCGGCGCGATTGATTGCTGCCTGGGTGTGGCAGACGACATGGATGTGCAGGTGATGATCCACACTGATACGCTGAATGAGAGCGGCTTTGTGGAAAACACCGTCGCAGCCCTGAAAGGGCGCACCATCCATGCCTTTCACACCGAAGGCGCGGGCGGGGGCCATGCGCCGGATATCATCAGGATTTGCGGCGACGCAAATGTGCTGCCAAGCTCGACCAACCCGACGCGGCCCTTCACCGTGAACACGCTGGAGGAGCATCTGGACATGTTGATGGTGTGCCACCATCTGGACAAATCAATCCCCGAGGACGTGGCCTTTGCCGAGAGCCGCATCCGGCGCGAGACGATTGCGGCGGAAGACATTCTGCACGATATGGGCGCGTTTTCGATTATCGCCTCGGATTCACAAGCTATGGGGCGTGTGGGCGAGGTGCTGATCCGCACCTGGCAGACCGCCGACAAGATGAAGAAACAGCGCGGCCGCCTGAGCGAGGAGCAGGGCGAGAACGACAATATCCG
>CALFWN010000146.1 GCA_937928335.1 uncultured Litoreibacter sp.
TTGTCGAACTTGTCGATGGTGCGCAGCACGTCGTCGCGGCGGGGGTCGTCGGCAAGGCCCATGACCTCCAGCACCCCGTTCAGAACCTTACGGTTATTGACCCGCACAATGTAGTCGCCGCGCGGGATGCCAACGGTTTCCAGCACGTCCGCCAACATGGCGCAAATTTCGGCATCTGCGGCAACAGAGCCCGCGCCCACAGTATCCGCATCACATTGATAAAACTGGCGAAACCGGCCCGGTCCGGGCTTCTCGTTGCGCCAGACGGGGCCCATTGCGAAACGGCGGTAGGGCGTGGGCAACTCGTTGCGGTGCTGGGCAAAGACACGCGCCAAGGGCGCTGTCAGGTCGTAGCGCAGCGCCAGCCAGTCGGCCTCGTCCTCCTGCCAGGCAAACACACCCTCATTGGGCCGGTCCACATCGGGGAGGAACTTGCCCAGCGCCTCGACCGTCTCCACGGCAGAGCTTTCCAGCGCATCAAACCCATAAAGCTGATAGACCGATGAAATCTGGTCCAGCATCGCCTTGCGCTGCGCCACTTCCGCACCAAAATAGTCGCGAAACCCTTTCGGGGTCTCGGCCTTGGGGCGGGGCTGCTTTTTGACTTTTGCCATTGGCTTGGGTCCTGAATTCTGTGTTGCTCAGGCTTTAGCGAAGGGCTGGACGAGAAACAAGCAACCTGCCAAACGGGGCCGCATGACACAGAGCACAGATCTTGAAGAACTCGTGGCCCATCTGACCAAAACGGTCGAGGAGATGTCCGATATTGTCGCCCGGCAGGAAAAGGAAATCGCGCTGCTGACCCACCGCGTCCGCGCCCTGATGGAGCGGGAGGCCGAGCGCCAGCAGGATGCAGGCGGCCATGTTGTGCTGGGCGACGAAAAGCCTCCGCATTACTGAAGCGGCAGCTCGGTGGTTGATTTGATTTCCTTGAGCACGAAACTCGACGTCACCGATCTGATATGCGGGCTGCGCAGCAGGTTGTGGGACATGAAGCGCTCATAGGCCTCCACGTCGCTGCACCGGATTTTCATCATGTAATCCGCCCCGCCCGAGATCGCGTGGCATTCCATGATTTCCGCGTGCCGCGACACCAGTGAGCTGAGGGCCGCAATCGCCTCCTCCGTGTGGTCATGCAGGCTGACGCTGGCCAAAACGCAGAGCTTGGCATCCACCTGCGCGGGGTCCAGCAAGGCCACGCGCGATGTGATGACGCCGCGCGCCTCCAGATCCTGTAGCTTGCGCCAGAGCGTGCTTTGCGCCACGCCGCTGCGCTCCGACAGGTCCGCCAAAGACAGCGAGGCGTCGGATTGCACCTGCCGCAATATGGCGATTTCCTGATCAGTTAATCTCATAAATCAGATAATCTCGGAAAATTTCGGCCAAATCAATGCCAGCCTTAGGTCTTTTGGCAAAACCTCCTCAGCCTTTTCTGACACCATTGACGCAAATGGAGGACCCTATGCCGCTGAACCCGAATTACACATCCAAGACCCCCGACGCCAATGGCCTCTATCGTTATTCCTCTGATGAGAACGCCGTCTGGGGGGAGCTGTTCGAGCGCCAGATCGACTATCTGCGCACCCGCGCCTGCCGCGCCTATCTTGACGGTGTCGAGAAGCTGAAGCTGACAGGCGATCGCGTGCCGCAGGTCAAAGACCTTGACGCGCGGCTTGCCGCTTTGACGGGCGCAGGCGTGAAGGGCGTGGACGCGATTATCCCGCAGGACGCATTTTCCACCCTGCTGGCCAGCCGCAAATTCCCGGTCGCCACCTTCATCCGCACCCGCCAGGATATGGAATATCTTGAGGAGCCAGATATTTTTCACGAAGTATTCGGCCACGCCCCGATGCTCACCAACGAGGCATTCTGCCAGTTCATGGAACGCTTCGGCGCCCTCGCCCTGACATTGGAGAGCGCCCAGATCAAGCATCTGTTCCGGCTTTTCTGGTTCACGGTCGAATTTGGCATGATCCGCGAAGACGGCAAGCTGAAGGCGTTTGGCGCGGGTATCATGTCATCGCCGTCAGAGGCCGCTTTTGCCGGCTCTGGCAAGGCGCAGATGCTGGATTTCGACCTGATGACTGTGCTGCGCACGCCCTACCGGATCGACATCGTGCAGCCGGTTTATTTCGTGATCGACAGTTTCGAGCAGTTGGTCGCCTGCCTTGATCAAGACATTGCAGCAGCCATCACGCAGGCGAAAGCGCTTGGCGACAGGCCCGCCCTGTTCGAGCAGGCCGCCTAGATCTCTTCGATCATCACCACGCCGCCCAGCGACTTGATGGCGCCTTTGACCTTCGGGTTGATCGCAAACTGCTCGCCGAGGCTGACCTCTACTTCACCGGGCAATTCCGGGTTCATCAGGCACAGCGACACCGGCCCTCGGGCACGGATCGTTTTGTCCTGCCCGGAGCGTTCCAGCACGGAGGCAATCGAGCCGATCACCGCGTCATCCTCGACAAAGATCTTCAACCCCATCGACCCCGCCTCGACCGCGCCGTCGATGGGCTGCGCGCCGCGACACAGCAGTTTCAACTGCTCGGATTCGTAGGTCGCCTCCACGCTCATCACCACATTGCTGCCCGGCACCAGATGGTCGCCCGAGGCCTCCAGCGTGTCCGAGAACACCGTGACCTCGAACATGCCCGACGGGTCAGAGCCCTGCACGAAGGCAAACCTGTTGCCACGCGCGGATTTGCGCTCCTGGCGGCCTGAAATCGTGGCCGCCAGCTTGGCCACAATCGCCCCGTTTTGCACTCGCTGCTCGATCTCGGTCAGTGACAGCACGCCCTTGCGCTTCAGCGCCAGCGCGTAGTCATCGAGCGGATGGCCGGACAGGTAGAACCCGATAGCGGTGAATTCCTGCGCCAGACGCTCCGAGGGCAGCCAGTCATCGACCGGCGACAGGCGTGGCTCCGGCAGATCGTCGCCCGCCTCCCCGAACAACGACACCTGATTTGAATGCCGCTGCTCATGGATCGCGGCGGAATAGCCCACCAACCCGTCCAGCGAGGCAAAGACCCGGTGGCGGTTCGGGTCCAGCTGGTCAAATGCGCCGGAGCGGGCCAGCATTTCCAAAGGCCGCTTGCCGACGCGTTTGAGATCCACCCGGCGGGCAAGATCAAAAAGCGTCGCAAAAGGTTTCTCGACCCCGTCCACGACACGGGCATCTGTCAAAAGCCGCATCGCCTCCACGCCCACATTTTTCAGCCCGCCCAGCGCGTAGACCACCTTGCCATCGGCCACCGTAAAGGTCGCGCCAGAGCGATTCACGCAAGGCGGCACGATCTCGATATCCAGAACCTTGGTGATCTCTTCTTTATAGACGCCCAGCTTGTCGGTCAGATGCAGGTCGCAATTCATCACGCCGGCCATGAATTCAACCGGGTGGTTCGCCTTCAGCCACGCGGTCTGGTAGCTGACCACCGCATAGGCGGCGGCGTGGGATTTGTTGAAGCCGTAATTGGCAAATTTTTCCAGAAGGTCGAACACCTCCTTGGCCTTTTTGGCGTCCACCCCGTTGGCCTTGGCCCCGGTCTCGAATTTGGGGCGTTCCTTGGCCATTTCCTCCGCGATTTTCTTGCCCATCGCACGGCGCAACAGATCCGCGCCGCCCAGCGAGTAGCCCGCCATCACCTGCGCGATTTCCATCACCTGCTCCTGGTAGACGATGATGCCCTGGGTCTCGGCCAGAATGTGGTCAATCAAAGGGTGAATGGATTCCAGCTCCCTGATCCCGTTTTTGACCTCGCAATAGGTCGGGATGTTCTCCATCGGGCCGGGGCGGTACAAGGCCACCAGTGCCACGATATCCTCGATACAGGTGGGTTTCATCCGCCTGAGCGCGTCCATCATGCCCGAGCTTTCCACCTGAAACACAGCGACGGTCTTGGCAGAGGAGTACAGATCGTAGCTTTTCTTGTCATCGAGCGGGATTGCCCCGATGTCATTCTCCGCACCCTTTGGCGGCTCGTAAATCTGCGTGCCATCGGCGGCGATATGCAAAGGTCGGTCCAGCAGATCAATGGCGTTCTGGATCACGGTCAGGGTCTTCAGCCCCAGAAAGTCGAACTTCACCAGCCCGGCCTGTTCCACCCATTTCATGTTGAACTGCGTGGCGGGCATGTCCGAGCGCGGGTCTTGATAAAGCGGCACCAAGGCGTCCAGAGGCCGGTCGCCGATCACCACGCCCGCGGCGTGGGTCGAGGCATTGCGCAATAGCCCTTCAACTTGCTGGCCATAATCCAGCAGCCGCTTGACGACCTCCTCATTCTTGGCCTCTTCGCGCAGCTTCGGCTCATCGGCGAGGGCCTTTTCGATGCTGACAGGCTTCACCCCTTCGACCGGGATCATTTTCGACAGCCGGTCCACCTGCCCGTAGGGCATTTGCAAAACCCGGCCAATGTCGCGCACAGCGGCTTTAGACAGCAGCGCACCGAAGGTGATGATCTGCCCTACCTTGTCGCGGCCGTATTTCTCTTGCACGTAGCGGATCACCTCCTCGCGGCGGTCCATGCAGAAGTCGATGTCAAAATCCGGCATCGACACCCGTTCGGGGTTCAAAAACCGCTCGAACAGCAGGCTATATCGCAGCGGGTCAAGGTCGGTGATCAGCAGCGCATAGGCCACCAGCGAGCCCGCGCCCGAGCCCCTGCCGGGCCCCACCGGGATATCATTGTCCTTGGCGTATTTGATGAAATCCGCCACGATCAGGAAATAGCCGGGAAAGCCCATGCCCTCGATGATGCCCAGCTCGAAATCCAGCCGCGTCTGGTATTCCTCAACCGCGACCGCGTGCGGGATCACCGCCAGACGCTTTTGCAGCCCCTCATTGGCCTGACGGCGCAGCTCCTCGATTTCGTCATCGGCAAATTTCGGCAGGATCGGGTCGCGCTTATAGGCTTTGAAGGCGCAGCGGCGGGCGATCTCGACGGTGTTGTCCAACGCCTCCGGCAGGTCGGCAAACAGCGTCGCCATCTCTTGCGGGCTCTTGAAATAATGCTGCGGCGTCAGTTTGCGGCGCGGGTTTTGCTGGTCCACATAGGCCCCGTCCGCGATGCAGATCAGCGCATCATGCGCCTCGTACATGTCGGGTTTCGGGAAATAGACGTCATTGGTGGCCACAAGCGGCAGCCCCATTGCATAGGCCATTTCCACATGGCCGCGCTCGCTGAGACGCTCGGCCTCGGGCAGCCCGTCCTCGCCGGGGTGGCGCTGCAGCTCGACATAAAGCCTGTCAGGATAGGTCTGCGCCAGCTGGCGCAGCAGTGCGTCCGCCTTGGGGGTCTGGCCCTCGCGCAAAAGCCGCCCGATGGGACCATCAGGCCCACCCGTCAGGCAGATCAGCCCTGCATGGTGATTGGCCAGTTCCTCCAGCGTCACCTGCGGCAGCTGGCCTTCCGCGTCCAGATAGAGGCGGGAGTTCAGTTTCATCAGGTTCTCGTAGCCCTGCTCATTCTGCGCCAGAAGCACGATGGGCGCAGGCGCGACCGGTTTGTCGCCGGGCATCGCGGGCACGTAGCTCAGATCAACCTGACAGCCGATGATCGGCTGCACGCCCGCGCCCGAGGCATATTCAGAGAATTCGAGCGCCGCGAACATGTTGTTGGTATCGGTGATTGCGACGGCGGGCATCGCGGCGTCCTGGCAGATGCCTGCCAGCTTTTTGACCCGGATCGCCCCTTCCAGAAGGGAGTATTCGGTATGCACGCGGAGATGGATGAATCGTGGAGAGCTGCTCATGGCGCGCACCCTAGACGCAGCCAGAGGCGGGCGAAAGACGTAAGCTTAGCGCAAGCTGGTGCGCGAAGTTCTCATCCGGTGGCCGATGCCTGTGGTCAGCAGATCATTGGCCAATGCGCGACGCTCGGACGCGCCCTCGATCAGGCAGGATTCCAGCTCTTCAGGGTAGATCGGCGTCAGCGGCACGGCCCGCACGGTGCCAAGCGGCATATTGGCGAATGTCGACCGGCCCTTGGGCAGGCCAATATTCAAGAGGGCGCCGGCAGGCTCCGCCACGCCCGGCACGATCCAGCCAGCGGGTACGCAGGTGCTGGGCAGGTCAACCGACAGCACATCATTGTTTTGCACCAAAGCGCCCAGAGTCTCGCCAAAGGCAAAGATGCGGGCGACATGCTCCACAGCCTTGAAGGCCCAGGTCTTGCGAATATCGTCGGCCGACATCTCCTGCGCGCCGCAAATCTCCAGGAAAACCTCGACGCCGAAGCCATTGCCCTGCCCAGCTGCCTGAGCGCGGGTATCAAATGCGCCAAACGGGTCGCTCAGACCTTCCGAGGCGATGATCATGCTGTTTTGCGTGCGGATGACGCGGAACCTTTGGGTCTGGGTGGGCCAGGCCGGCATTCCCAAGACCTGCGGCGATACCGGGTATCCCAGAAAATCAATGTCAGAGATGCCAATCGCGTCCCAATAGGCGGCGCGCGCCTTGCGGGTCTGGGCGATGGCCTCGACGCCGGGGTTGGGCAAATGGATATGCCCGGCCTCGACCGAGATATGTGGCTTGGCGGGGGCCGCAACCGGCGCAGACGCGGGTGACGGCGCAGGTGCTGGCGCGGGGGCCGCCGCAGCCGGAGCCTTGGGCGGCTGTTGCTGGGTCAGATGCCGCGTCTGGCTCTTGGGCGATGGCGCGTCCACCGAAGGGGCTTTGACGACGTGTTTTTCGACCACCGCGTCGGGCATGGCGGCGGCTTTGCGCACCACGGCGTCAATATCGAACTCCTGCGCCGCCTCTGCCGCAATTTGTTCGGCAGAGCGCCCCATTTCGTCCTTAATGTCGCTGTCGCGCATACTTTTGACGCCGCGTTTGGATTTGATGACCGTCACAGGGGCGGCCTTGGGTGCCGCAACTGTTTCATCAGGTTCCGAAACATCAAGCTCAGCAGGCGCTTCAGCGACCTGCTGGTCAGATTTTCCGCGGTTCAGCAATCGTTTTAACATTGTACTCGCAGCCATCCCCATAGCTCTTTAATGCAGACACTATCGCCTGGAAATCGTGCAACATGATGGCGGCACTGTGCGATCACTGCGGCAGGGTTGCCAAAACCTTAAGGCGCGGCTTAGGCTCGTAGCCGAACAGCTCATCGTGCCGTCTACGCCGCATCGACCGCACATCCAGATGACCGACCAACGGGTAAGGCGGCAGGACATATTCAAAATGGTGACGTTTCTTCTGAACGGGGAAACCGTGCAGGCCGAGGTCGGCCCGACCGAAACGCTGCTCGACTTCTTGCGGGAGCGCCGGGGCCTGACCGGCACCAAGGAGGGATGCAATGAGGGGGATTGCGGTGCGTGTTCAGTGATTGTCACGGGGCCGGATGCCCGGCCTCTGGCGATGAATTCCTGCATCCTGTTCATGGGCCAGCTGCATGGCCGCGCGGTGCGCACGGTGGAAGGCGTCAGCGGGCCCGACGGGGCGCTGCATCCGGTGCAGCAGGCAATGCTCGATCACCACGGCTCCCAATGCGGGTTCTGCACGCCCGGCTTCATCACCACGATGGCCACAGCCCATATGAACGGCGCGCGCGACCATGCCGATCAGCTGGCGGGCAATCTGTGCCGCTGCACCGGCTATGCGCCGATCATCCGCGCGGCGGAGGCAGCAGCGGACAGGCCGGTGCCCGATTGGATGGCAGATGAGCCCCCTGCAGTGGCTGAGGGCGGCGCGCCCTATCCCAGCCCCACCTCATCGGATGCGCTGGCGCAGTGGTACGCAGCCCATCCGGAGGGCACGCTGATTGGCGGGGCTACGGATGTGGGGCTTTGGGTCACCAAGCAGTTGCGTGAACTGGGCGAGATATGTTTCATCGGGCGCTGCACCGATTTGCAGCAAATCGAGCAGACCGAAGCAGGGCTGAGGATCGGCGCCGCCTGCACGATAACGCAGGTGCTGGAGGCGGTGCGCGAGCTTTACCCCTCCTTTGCTGAGATGCTGCGCCGCTACGGCTCGGTTCAGGTGCGCAACGCGGCGACGATTGGCGGCAATATTGCCAATGGCTCGCCCATCGGGGACAGTCCGCCCGCGCTGATTGCGCTGGGGGCGACGCTACATCTGCGCAAGGGCGACACAAGGCGCGACCTGCCGCTGGAAGAGTTCTTCATTGAATACGGCAAGCAGGACCGCGCGCCGGGCGAATTCGTCGATACGGTCGCGACGGTGCTGATCAGCCGCATCTCCATCGAAGCAGGCAAAGAACGCGCCGCGCTGTTTGCTACCGGACTTGCCCTGGCGACTTTGGCGACCACCT
>CALFWN010000147.1 GCA_937928335.1 uncultured Litoreibacter sp.
GCCGATGGAGCGCATCATTGATTTTGCAAAAGCCGTCCCCACGCTGTCGCCGCGCCTTGTGCGGGTTTTGCGCTTCGCCGTCGAGCGGCCCACCCGGTTGCCCGAATAGCGCCGCCCCGTCTGGTATTCGCGCTCGCGGGCCTCCATTTCCTCTTCCCGCGCTTCGGCCTCCTCTGCCTCTTTCGCGGCTTTGGCGGCGCGCGCCGCCAGCATCTCGAAGGCGCTGTCGCGGTCCAGCGTGGTATCATATTTACCCGCCACGGGCGAGCCCATCATCACCGCCTTGCGCTCGATTTTGCTCAAAGGACCAAGCTGCGAGGATGGCGGGCGAATAAGCGTCCGCTCCGCCACGCCGGGCATCCCTTTCTTGACCAGAAGCGAGGTCACGGCCTCGCCGACGCCCACCTCTTTGATGGCGTCTTCGATATCGAAGCGCGGGTTTTCGCGGTAGGTATCCGCCGCCGCACGCAGGTCTTTCTGGTCTTTCCGGGTGAAGGCCCGCAGCGCGTGCTGCACCCGGTTGCCCAGCTGGCCCAGAATATCATCGGGCACATCTGCCGGGTTCTGGGTCACGAAATAGACCCCCACCCCTTTGGAACGGATCAGCCGGGCGACCTGCTCCACCTTGTCGATCAGCGCCTTGGGCGCGCCGTCAAACAGCAGATGCGCCTCGTCGAAGAAAAACACGAATTTCGGCTTATCGGGGTCGCCGATCTCGGGCAGGGTTTCAAACAGCTCGGCCAGCAGCCACAGCAGGAAGGTGGCATAGAGCTTTGGCGCGCCCATCAGCTTGTCGGCGGCCAGGATGTTGATCTGGCCGCGCCCATCCGCGTCGATATGGAACATGTCGTCCAGCTCCAGCGCGGGCTCGCCAAAGAAATCAGCCGCGCCTTGATTTTCCAGCACCAGCAGCCGGCGCTGAATGGCGCCTACCGATTGCGAGGACACGAAACCGTAGCGCAAGGCCAGCTCCTTGGCGTTCTGGCCGATCCAGACCAGAAGCGACTGCAAATCCTTTAGATCCAGCAGCGGCAGGCCTTCCTCATCCGCCACCCGGAAGGCAATATTCAGGATACCTTCCTGTGCCTCTGACAGCTCCATCAGCTGCGACAAAAGCAGCGGCCCCATCTCGGAGACCGTGGTGCGCACCGGGTGGCCCTGTTCGCCGTAGAGATCCCAGAATGTCACCGGGAAGGCCTCGTAGCGGTAATCCTCAAAGCCGATCTTGGCGGCGCGTTCCATGAAGGGCGCGTGCAGCTTGGCCTGCTCGGAGCCCGCCTCGGCCAGCCCGGACAGATCGCCTTTGACATCCGACATGAAGACCGGCACGCCCTGCGCCGAGAAACTTTCCGCCAGAATTTGCAGCGTCACAGTCTTGCCGGTCCCGGTGGCGCCTGCGATCAGCCCGTGCCGGTTGGCGTAATCCAGCCGCAAATATTGTTTTTCCGCGTAGCTTTCGCCACCGCCGCCAACAAAAATTCCCTTAGCTTCAGACATCTGCGCCCCCATGCTGGTCCCTCATTCCGACCGAACATACATTTTTAACCACCTTGTGCCAGTATCATCGCGTCACCCGGCGGGCGCTGCTTATGGCGCGTGCCGGGGTGACTTCCTCCCTGTCGACTGGCCGTGTCCTTGTGGCACGGCCCTTTTTTAAGCATTTCAAGCTGTAAGCGCATGACATTCATGCTTGACCGCATCTGTCTGCGGCCATATTATTTGCGCAATAAGTCGGCCAGTCCGACAGGGAGAAATACGGAAGAAGGGTCTCATTGCAGGCCCTTTTTTCTTTTTGAGCGTCATTTTCTTTTGAGCATCCCAGGATGCCCCACCAGATTGCGCGCCACGCCCCGATGGCCGCACAAAGCGCGTTTTTTGCGCGATGCCTGCGCTGCTCCCGAGACAGAAGACCGGTTACAAAAACGGCCCTGCATCGGCAACGATCCGCGTGCCTGTGCCGCAATTCGGCCCTGACAGCGCCAAATCGACATGGTACTGAGGCCGTGAGTTAATCTTTGCATGGAAAACAAATGTCCGACTTTTTCAAATTGTTGACGCTGGCTGCAGCCATTGCCTTTGGCACAGCTGCCGCAGCGCAGACGACCACTGACGAGACAACAAACGAGGCCGAGGCGGGCTCGGAGGCCGAAACAGGCGCGGGCGAGCGGGCCGACGGGCTGTCCACCGGCACCGAGCTTGAGCAGGTGGGCCAGACCTATGTTGTCTCGGAGCATGGCGACTGGGATCTGCGCTGCATCCGCGCGCCGGAGGGCCAGCAGGACCCGTGCCAGCTGTATCAATTGCTGGAAGACCAGAACGGCAATTCGGTGGCCGAAATCAACATGTTCAACCTGCCCGGCGATGACGAGCTGGCGGCGGGTGCAACCATTGTGACCCCGCTGGAAACCCTGCTGACCCGTCAGGTGCGCCTGTCGGTCGATGGCGGCAAGGCAAAGGTCTACCCTTTCACCTTCTGCACCCCGGTTGGCTGCTTCGCCCGCGTGGGTTTCACCGCAGGCGACATTGCGGCTTTCAGGGCCGGCAATGAGGCGCTTGTGGTCGTCGTGCCCGCGCAGGCACCGGATCAGCAAGTGCAGCTGACCGTGTCGCTGACAGGCTTTACCGCCGGGTATAACGCCGTGGTTGAAGCGACCAAACCGGCTGAATAAACAGCGCTGACAGCTTGAGACGCAAAACGCCCCGGGCCATGCAGGCGCGGGGCGTTTTCTTGTCAGGGGCAGAGGCCCGGCATTCTATGCTTTGGGAGTTCTGATCCGGGCGGCACGTCCGCCGCGGCGCCCGCCGCCGGGCTTTTTGGCCAGCCCCTCGCGCAGGGTCAGGGTCATCGGATGATCAGGATGCGCCGCGCCATAATGCGCCAGCAAAGTCTCGATCAGCGGAGAGGTGTCAGCCCCCAGAGGCAGGCTCAGCGCCCAGTCCAGAAAGATCGAGCGGCACTCCCCCCCGGTGATACCCTCGATGCGGTAGGCCTCGCGCACCAGCCCTTTGGGATCATGCGGCATATGGGGGACTTTTGGATCGGTCATAAGCGCTCTCTTTGCGGTTCAGCCAGCGGATGGCGACCCGTCCGCCAATTGGCCCTGCATAGCGTTTAAGACCTGATCGATGATCGCTCTGGCGGTTTTGCGACGGTTTGAGAGCGTTTTCTCCAGCTCTGGCAGGCTGCGCGCACCCAGATCGCGCAGGATCATGGCCTGCCCCTCGGCCCCAAGCTGCGCGGGGTCAAGCGGTTGATCTGACAACAGCCGCCCCGCGAGGGTCAGCCGGAAAAACAGCGCGTGGCTGGCTGCCAGAACGTCGCACTGGCCTGCATCAATCAGCCCCGCCGCCTCTGTCGCGCGCAGCTGTCCGGCTGTGTCATGCATCACCGCACCGGCCTGCAGCGCCAGGGCCTGCGCGAAAATCTCGATATCCTTCACACCGCCCGGACCTTCCTTGACGCCCCAGGCGCTGCCGACCCGGCCCGCCTCTGCCAGACGCACGCGCATCTCCTGCGTCTCTTTGGCGGTCTCGGCGGGCTGGCGGGGGCGGGTCAGCATGGCCTCGCGCACCGCATTGATGCGGGCGATGATCGCGCTGTCGCCGGTCAGGGCGCGGGCGCGGGTCAGCGCCATATGCTCCCACAGCCACGCCTCCTGCGCCTGATAGCTCTCGAAAGAGGGCAGCGCCGTGGCAACAGGCCCCGATTGGCCGGAGGGGCGCAGACGCATATCGACCTCATAGAGCTTGCCCTCTGCGGTGGGCGCGGTCAGCGCGGTGACCAGCATCTGGGTGAACCGCGCGAAATAGGGCCGCGTGGCCAGCGGGCGCGGCCCGTCAGAGCTGTCGATGCCTTGCGGGTCATAGATCACGATCAGGTCGAGATCGGAGCGCGCGCTGAGCCGCCCTGCGCCGAGCGAGCCCATCGCCAGCACCACCGCGCCATGTCCGGGCGGGTCCCCGTGTTTGACGGCAAACTGCGCCTCGACAACCGGGCTCAGCGCTTGCAGCACCGCAGCGGCCAGATCAGCATATTGCGCGCCCGCCTCCTCGGGCGTGATCAGCCCGCGCAGCTGGTGCACGCTGACCCGGAAATGCCATTCCTTCTGCCACCTGCGCGCCACATCAAGCCGCGCCTCATAATCGGGCGCCTGCGCCAATTGGCCGGACAGCGCGGCCTGCAACCCGTCCTGCCCCGGCCAGTCGCGAAAGAAATCGCCCCCCAGCACCGCGTCAAACACCTGCGCGTGGCGCGACAGATAGGCGGCCATGTCTGACGATGCAGTGCAGATCTCGACAATCAATGCGCTGAGCTGCGGGTTGGCCTCGAAAAGCGAGAAGACCTGCACACCCGCAGGCAGGCCCGAGACAAACCGCTCAAAGGCCTGCATCGCCTCCTCTGGCCGGGCGGCGTCGTTCAGCTTGGCATGGATGGCCGGAAACACACGCTTGAAAATTTCGGCGGCGCGCGGGCTGCGCAGCGCGGGAAAGCTGCGCCATTTCTCAAGATATTGCCCGGTATCGGCGGAGGGGGCCTGCGGCGCGTCGGGGGCAAAGAAGGCCTCTGTCAGATGCGCGGTCTCGGTCAGGCGTGCACTCAGATCCGCGCGCAGTACCTCGACCGTGACCCCCATGAAGGCCGCCAGCCGGGCGAACCCCTCGGCGGTGCCGGGCAGCATATGGGTCTGGGCGTCCTGGATCATCTGCAAACGGTGCTCCACCTGCCGAAAATAGCGGTAATTTTCGGCCAGTGTGGCGCTGACATCCTCGCCGACCCACCCTGCCTTGGTCAGCTGCGCCAGCCCCTCAACCGTGCCGCGCACGCGCAGGGCGGCGTCGCGGCCACCTGCGATGATCTGGCGGGTCTGGGTAAAGAACTCGATCTCGCGGATGCCGCCGGAGCCGAGCTTCATATTATGCCCCTCCAGCGCGAAGGCCCCGCCCAGCTTCTTGTGGTCGCGGATGCGCAGCCGCATATCATGGGCGTCCTGAATAGCCGCAAAATCGAGATGCTTGCGCCACACGAAAGGCGTCAGCCGGGTCAGAAACGCCTGCCCCGCCCTGTGATCGCCCGCGCAGACCCGCGCCTTGATGAAGGCCGCGCGCTCCCATGTGCGCCCGACGCTCTCGTAATAGCGCTCCGCCGTTTCCATCGCGATACAGACAGGCGTGACAGAGGCGTCAGGGCGCAGGCGCAGATCGGTGCGAAACACATAACCATCGGCGGTGACATCGGACAGAAGCGCCGCCAGACGCCGTGTGACGCGGATAAAGGCGGTGCGGGCCTCCATATAGGTGTCGGCCGTGTAGCGGGTCTCGTCAAAGAGGCAGATCAGGTCAATGTCGGAGGAGTAATTCAGCTCGCCCGCGCCCATCTTGCCCATCGCAAGCACCACCATACCCGCCGCATCTTCAATGTCGGCCTCGGACATGCCGGGCAGCTTGCCGCGCGCAATCTCGGCGGACACGAGCAGTTTCAACCCGTGGCTCACGCAGGCATCGGCCAGATCGCTCAGCGCCTGCGTCACCTGCTCAAGGGTCCAGACACCGCCCAGATCGGCCAGCGCTGTCAGCAGCGCTACGCGCCGCTTGGCCTGCCGAAACCCGGCCGCCATATCAGGGGCGGTGGTGGCGTGGGTCGCGGCCAGCACCTCGGCGCAGAGATCTTCGGCCTCGCGGGTCTCAAGGCCCTGAACCCATGCGCTTTCCCGCGCCAAAAGCCCGGCCAGATAGGGGCTGCATCCGGCCGCCCCCGCGACCAGAGCGCGAAACGCGTCAGAGCTGGCGGCAAACCGCGCCTCCGCCTCCGCCGCGATATCGGGCTGGAAGGCCTTGGGGGTGCGGGTGATCTGGGCGGCAAAGGACATATGCGCCACATTGCGAGGGACATATGCTTGCGGTCAATGGGCGTTTGCGGCTTGATGCGGCGAAAGGAAAGACGGGACCAGATGAGCAAGAGTTTGAAACGGGTCAAGGCCGCGTTGCAGGACGCCGGAGTGGACGCGGAGATCATGGAGACCGGCGCCGACACCCGCACAGCCGCGCAGGCGGCAGAGGTCGCAGGGTGCCATGTTGACCAGATCGCCAAGTCGATCATTTTTCGCGGAGGGACCTCCGGCACGGCGATCCTGTTTCTGACCGCGGGCGGCAACCGGGTGTCTGAGGCGAAAGCCTCCGCCGTTGCAGGCGAGGCGCTGGGCAAGGCGGATGCGGCGCTGATCCGCGCGCAGACCGGTTTTGCCATCGGGGGCGT
>CALFWN010000148.1 GCA_937928335.1 uncultured Litoreibacter sp.
TGACCGGCGTCTGGCCCACCGCGGGCGGCAAGATCCGGCTCGATGGGGCGGCGATAGACCAATATGACCCCGACAAGCTGGGCGACCATATCGGCTATCTGCCCCAGAAAGTGACGCTGTTTGACGGCACCATTGGCGAAAACATTGCGCGTCTGGACCCGCGCGCCAACCCCGCCGATATCATCACCGCTGCCCGGAACGCCGCCGCCCATGAGCTGATCCTGCGCCAGCCGCAGGGTTATGACACGCCTGTAGCCTCTGCCCGTGGGCGTTTGTCGGGGGGCGAGCTGCAGCGCATCGGGCTGGCCCGCGCCCTGTACGGCGCCCCGGCCATCCTGGTGCTGGACGAGCCGAATGCCAATCTCGACAATGAGGGCTCGAACGCGCTGAATGCCGCAATCCGCACCATGAAGGAAGACGGCCGCGCGGTGATCATCATGGCGCATCGCCCCTCTGCGATCCGCGAATGCGAGACCCTGCTGGTGATCGAAAACGGAATGCGCCGCGCCTTTGGCCCGCGCGACGAGGTGCTGAAAAGCACGGTGCAAAACCACGCCTCTATCGCGCGCAAAACCACTATGGGAGGGATCACATGACCCCATCTTCCGCGCAAGCCACATCGCCCAGACACCCCCCGTCGCCCACCCAGGACTGGCCCGTCAGCCGACCGCTTATCACCGGCATCATTGCGATCCTTGTGCTGGTTGCGGGCTTTGGCGGCTGGGCGGCCAGCGCCAATATCGCAGGCGCCATCATCGCGCCCGGCACGCTTGAGCTGGCCCAGCACCGTCAGGTCATCCAGCACCCCGATGGCGGGGTGGTGGCCCGCGTCGAGGTCAGGGAGGGCGACGTGGTGCAGGCGGGCGATCCGCTGATTGCACTTGATTCAACCCAGTTGCAATCGCAGCTCAGCATCACCGAAAGCCAGCTTTTTGAGATCCTCGCCCGCATTGCCCGGCTGACGGCAGAACGCGACGCATTGGACGCGCTGCCCATTGACCCGCTGCTGGTGCAGGTCGCGGCAGATACACCAGCGCTGGGGCAGCTGATCGCGGGGCAGGAACGCCTGTTTCGCAAGCGCCTCGCCTCGGCCGCGCAGGCGGTCGAGCAGCTGTCGAAACGCCAGTCCCAGATCATCAACCAGATGGGCGGGGTCGCAGCGCAACAAGACGCGATCGCCCGGCAACTGAGCCTCTTGCAAGAGGAGCTGGCCGCCCAGCAGGCGCTGCTGGACAAAGGGCTGGCACAGGCCAGCCGGGTGCTGTCACTGCGCCGCGAGGATGCGCGGCTGCAAGGCCAATTGGGCGAGCTGGCGGCAAGTGAAGCCGAAAGCGCGGGCCGGATCACCGAGATTGATCTGGAGATCCTGCGCCTGAAAACCCAGCGCGAGGAAGACGCAATCACCCAGCTGCGCGACCTGCAATCGCGCGCTTTCGAGCTGCGCGAGCAGCGCGTTACCCTCCGCGACCAGCTGTCGAGGCTCAGCATCACCGCGCCGATGTCAGGGCAGGTTTTCGGGCTGACGGTCTTTGCCGAACGCGCCGTGATCCGCGCCGCCGAGCCGCTGTTATATATCGTGCCGCATGACCGCCCCTTGACCATCACCGGGCAGATCAGCCCGATCAATATCGACGAGGTTCATCTGGGTCAGGATGTCACGCTGCGCTTTGCCACTTTCGACGCCCGCAGCACGCCCGAGGTGTTTGGCCGCGTCACCGGCATCTCGGGCGACGTATTTACCGATGACAGCAACGGCCAGACCTTCTACCGCATCGAAATGGCCCTGAATGATGGCGAAGCCGCACGGCTGGGCGATGTCGTGCTGGTGCCGGGAATGCCGGTTGATGCGTTCATCCAGACCGCCAAGCGCACGCCTCTGGCCTATCTGATCAAGCCGCTGGCGGATTATTTCAACCGGGCCTTTCGCGAAACCTGATCTATGTGGCGGTCTGTTCGCGGATTGCCCATCGCAAGGTTCATATCGCGGGGCGGACCGCCCCACCCGCATGTGAGCGGTTGCCCCGGCGGGATGGCCAAGCTAGCGTCCGTGCAACCCTGACCCACAGACATGAGGAGCCGATCATGCCCGGAACTTTTGAGACCAAACTCGCAGCCCTTGGCGTCACCCTGCCCGACGCCCCGGCCCCTGCCGCCAACTATGTGCCATCGGTGCAGGTGGGCGACACGCTTTATGTCTCGGGGCAGATCTCCAACGGCCCTGACGGGTTCGTCACCGGCGTTCTGGGCGACGATATGAGCGTCGAGGAAGGTGCTGCCGCAGCCCGGCTTTGTGGCATCAGCCTTTTGGCACAGGTCAAAGCGGCCTGCGGCGGCGATCTGGACAGACTGGAACGGGTGGTCAAGCTGACCGCTTTCGTCAACTCCACCAAGGATTTTGGCGAGCAGCCTGCGGTGGTCAATGGCTGCTCCGACTTTCTGGTGGAGGCTTTGGGCGATGCGGGCCGCCATGCGCGCTCTGCCGTCAGCGCGGGCGCTTTGCCCTTCGGCGTCGCGGTCGAAATCGAAGGCATTTTCCAGCTGAAATCATGACCCCCCTGCCCGCAGCTTTTCTGGCGGCCCCTCTGGCGCATCGCGGCTTGCATGACCGCGAGGCGGGGGTGGTCGAGAACTCCCGCGACGCGTTCGAGGCCGCGATTGCGGCGGGCTACGGGATCGAGTGCGACGTGCAGCTGTCTTCCGATCATCAGGCGATGGTGTTTCATGACTATGACCTGGCCCGGCTGACGGGCCGGAACGGCGTGATCCAGCAAACCAGTGCCGAGGACCTCGGGCGGATGAGGCTGACCGACAGCGCCAATGTGATCGAGACCCTGCCTGCCATTCTGGACCAGATCGCGGGCCGGGTGCCGCTGTTGATCGAGCTGAAAGACCAGGACGGCGCGATGGGCAAAAACATCGGACCGCTGGAAGACCAGGTGGCGCAGGCCGTGGCGGGCTATGACGGCGCGGTGGCGCTGATGTCGTTCAACCCGCATAGCGCCGCAAGGATGGCCGTACTTTGCCCTGATCTGGCCTGCGGGATCGTGACCAGCGCCTATGACCCTGAGGTATGGCCTTTGCCCGCAGAGCTCTGCGACCACCTGCGCACCATCCCCGATTACGCAGGCAGCGGCGCAAGTTTCATCTCCCATGAGGTGGCCGATCTGGACCGCCCGCGCGTGGCGGAGCTGAAAGCGCAGGGGGCGGCGATCCTGTGCTGGACGGTGCGCAGCCAGCCCCAGGCGGATGAGGCGCTGCGGGTCGCGCAAAACATCACCTTCGAGGGGTTCCGGCCCGCTTGACCTGTCACCTTGACCTGCTCGCGCGCCGCCCCATCTTTCAGCCAGAGTGCCAGATGCGCGGACCCCGATGACCCAGCAAGAGATAGAAATCACC
>CALFWN010000149.1 GCA_937928335.1 uncultured Litoreibacter sp.
AATTGGCGCTCAAGCTGGCGCGTATGGGCGTGAAATACACGCAACCCGATGCAAAGATCCGTGATGACCTGCGGCAGGTCTATGAGAAGGATGCAGACAGCCTTACCGCGGCCTCCCATGTGGTCGCGGTGCATTTCCAGACCGTCGCCAAGGCCAATGATTTCTGGACATGATCGGCGGTGGCAGGTACTTCAGCCCCCGGTGACCGGTTAAACCTTCGGAGGGTTTATGACCCGCCCCTGGCCAGTGACGGCAAAAGGGTGTTGGTGGACCGTCTGTGGCCGCGAGGCGTCTCGAAGGAACGGGCCAGCCTTTTTCTCTGGGCGAAGGAGGTGGCCCCCAGCGCCGATCTCAGGCGATGGTTTCACAAGGACCATGCAAGATGCCGAGTTTCGGCTGCACTATCTTGCAGAGCTTGAGCTGAACGCGTCTGTCCCGGCGCTGGAGGGGCTGGTGAAAGAGGGGGCCGTGACGCTCGTTTTTGCCAATGCGGATCTGGAGCATAACCACGCCGCCGTCCTGCGAGACTTCCTGATCGACCGAATGAGCGCGGCGGGCAGCACCGAAAGCGGCCCCACCGGCGGGGGGCAATGACATGGGGGCGACGACCCGCATCAGATGCCGACCAACCGCTTGGGCCAGAGCGCTCCGCGCCGCGAGCCTGCTAGAACCGCCAGCGCGCCCCGACAAAGGCCACGTCAAGATCCTCCAACTCCGGCCCTGATGCGTCATATTCGAAGCTGCGGTAGCTTGCGAATATCTCAAGGTCAAAGCGGTCGACTTTTTGCACAACCGCCAAGCCCACCGACGAAGACGAGGACCCGGCTTCCGCGAAATCCTCCCCGTCATAGTAATCTAGGGACATATGGGTGCGCCCGAAGGCGAACCAGTCGCGCTGTAAGCCGGCTTTGATATAGCCGTAGCTGGCATCGCCTTGTTGCTGACGCCCGCCCGCGACGGCAAGGCTCAACCCTGTTGGCGCGTGCAAAACTGCAGCCGAGCCGAGCAGCAGTTCTTCCGAGGACCCCCGGACGGAATAGCCAAGCCGCCCGACAACCTTATAGGCGCCGTAATCGTGATTATATGTCAGCCCGATGTCGTAAAACTCATCATCATTGCCACGGCTCAGGATCTCTCGTCCGCCCGAGACGGACAGGCCGAACCCCTTGTATTTTGGCGTATCATATCGCAGCCGAAACCGCCGCGCGCCGTCAAAGCCGTTGAACGCGTTCCCGACGGCAATGTCTGAAAGCGCCCCGTCGCTTTGGCGAAACAGCTGTGACCCGGCCTGATCCTGAAGGCTTGAATAGGCGATCACGCCGGTCCCGGAAAAATCCGCCTCCGCCACGCCATCCGTCGCGATGCTGCCCTGGCCAAGTGAAAACGTACCTATATTGGCCGTTTCATAGATGATCTCGAATTTGCGAAGCTCGGTGCGACGGTATTCAAGATCGAAATCGTTGTCGCTGCCATTGATGCTGCTTGATCCGGTCAAGCCTATCGCGGTTTCAAAATGAAACCGCAGCTCTCCGCCGTCCCTGAGGCTTTGCTTGAAGATCAACCCGATGCGTGAGTTGGAATTGTCGTTATCCGAGAGGCTGGTATTTCGGTCAAACCCGTCATCCACGCTGATGATGCCCAGATCGAGATGCCCGTAGAAATCCCATTCAGGCCCGTCAGCGGATTGAGCAAGGGCCAGCGTTGGGGCTAGCAGTGAGACAGCGCAAAGCGCACAGGAAACGTGCCTGCCACGAGGGGCAAGTGCTAAGGGGGGCGCTGGCCCGCGATATTGGCTCATAGCGATGTTCCCTTTCGCTCGGTCTGTGCTGTGTGTCTCTATCCTCGACAATAGTGATATGTGTTTATCTGTAGCGTCGGTCAGTGCGCCGTCGCGCCAAAGGATCAGAGCTAGGGGCGACGCAGCAACAGAACCGTTCCTTGGCCGCCATCCGCGCAGATCGAGACGACGCCAAGGCTCCCAGATGGGTGTTTTGCAAGCTCTTTGCAGGCCTGGCTCATGATCCGCGCGCCTGTCGCGCCAAACGGGTGGCCAATCGCGAGGCTGCCGCCATTGGGGTTCAGACGGTCCATCGGGAAGGGGCCCAGATCCGCGGTTACCCCGGCTTTCGAGCGGCGGTAATCGGCGTCAGACACCATCTTGATATTTGCCAGAACTTGCGCGGCAAATGCCTCATGGATTTCCCAAAGTGCAATATCATCGAGCCGCAGCTCATGGCGCGCCAGCAGCTTGGGGATCGCACGCGCGGGCGCCATCAGGATGCCTTCCTCGGTGTAATCCATCGCCTCGATCTGCCAATCGACCAATTCGATACCGTCGTCGCGGCCCAATGTCTCAAGACCCTGTTCATCACAGACCCAGATCGCACCGGCCCCATCGGTCAATGGCGATGAATTGCCCGCCGTCAGGGTGCCTGCGTCTGACCGGTCAAAGACCGGCTTCAGCGTGGCCAGCTTTTCCAATGTCGAATCCGCGCGCGGGATGGTGTCTGCCTTTATGTCATCGACAGGGATGATCAGGTCGTCAAAGAAACCGGCGCTTTGGGCGTCAGTGGCGCGTTTGTGGCTGTTGAAGGAAATCTCGTCCTGCTGGTCTCGGGGGATCTCGAAGCGCTGTGCGGTGTCTTCGGTATGCTCGCCCATAGAGCGGCCCGATATCCGGTTCGCCCATCCCTTGATCGGCAGGTCAAAATTCTCCGCTTTCAGGGATTGGATCGCGGTCAGCGCCTCAGCGGGGTTCGTCATTGCCAGCCCTGCGATCATCTGCGCGGTGTCGGAATTCAGCGCGATGGGCACGCGGCTCATCACCTCCACACCGCCAACCATGCCCAGATGGGTGCCGCCCCGGCCCACCATCCCGGCGGCCTCGATTGCGCCCATCATGCTAGTGGAACAGGCAAGGATCGTAGAGAAGGCGGGGATAGAGCTATCAAGCCCGGCCTCCAGCAGCAGCTCTCTGGCAAGGTTGGAAATCGTAGGGCTGGGGATGACCTGGCCCCAGGTCACAAAATCAGGTCGGGCCTGTGCCGCCATTGCCTTGATTACAGGGGCTGACAGGGACAGGGAGTCGTGTTTGGCGAATTTTGTCCCGGCTTTGACAAACGGGGTGCGTTTGCCGGGAACGAGATAAACCTTGGTCATGTGAGTGCCTTTCAAACCTGTGCTGACCCCTTGCGCCACTCGCTAGGCCCGAGTGGCGCAAGGGGGTAAACTCGCTATTTGAGGTTCTTTGCGGTCATGAACGCGCGGATTTTACCTGCGATCAGCGGGCCGTCTTCCTCAAGGGCAAAGTGGCCGGTATCAAGAAGATGGTAGTCCACATCCTTCACGTCGCGCTTGATGCCTTCCGCACCGGGCGTCGGGAAGAAGGCGTCATTCTTGGCCCAGACAACCAGGCTGGGGGGCTGATTGTCCTTCAGATATTGCTGCCATTCCGGATAGAGCGCCACGTTGTTGCGATAGTCGTAAAACAGGTCAAGCTGGACGGCGTGCTGCCCGGGGCGGGACAGGGATTGGTAGTCCAGCAGCCAGTTGTCGGGCAGAATGCTGTCCGGGTTGCGTGTGCCGTGAGTATATTGCCAGCGCAGCCCTTCAAGGCCGAACACATTGCTTGCGATGACCTTCTCCAGCTCCGCGTCGCGGCCTTCCCACAGCTTCATGATCGGGGCCCATGCTTCCTTGTTCAGGCCTTCTTCATACAGGTTGCCGTTCTGGAAGATCAGCGCGTTGACCCGCTCGGGGTGTTTGGCCGCAATGCGCAGCCCGATCGGTGCGCCGTAATCCTGAAGATACATGGCGTAGGAGGAAATCTCGCGCTGTTCGAGGAACTGATCGATCGTCTGGGAGATATTGTCGAATGAGTATTCATAGTCGCTCGGCGCGGGAAAGTCGCTCGCACCAAAGGCCGGGTAATCCATCGCGATCACGTGAAACTCGTCGCCCAGCTCGCGGATCAGGTTGCGGTATTGATGGGATGAGCTGGGGAAGCCGTGCAAAAGGACGATGGAGGAGGGGTTCTCCTTGCCCGCTTCGCGGTAGAAAATATTCACGCCGTCGACGGATTCGTAGCCATATGACACGTCAGCCGCAAATGATGTCCGTGCCATCAAGGACATGGATATGACCGTGGCCACCGTGAGAAGTAAGAGTTTCCGAGGGTCCATTTGGGGGTCCTTTCGAGCAGAGTGTGGTGTGGTGGCAAAGGTCTGGTTGAAACCCGCCCAGTGAGCAAATGTCCCAAAGGCCCGCCGCAAGACGCGGCCAATAGTGGCTGGCCTTACTGCACAGGCCAGCGCCGGATTTACTCGCTGGGTTTGAAATCAAACCCTTGATCAGAATACATGAAGAATTCGCATGGGGTGTCAGAGACACATGCGGTTGTGTGCACGCTGCCCGCCGCGACCGACCAGAAGGAGCCCGCCTTGAGCACCGGCGGGTTTTCTTCTCCTTCAAACGGGTTGGTCATTTCACCCGACAGCACAACCGCGCGGTAGGCGTGGGTATGGGTGTGAGGCGGGGTCTCGAAATTTGCCGGAAAGCGTCCGTAGGTGCCATGCGCGTGGCCGTTGCGGTCGCCATATGCGGTCGCGAAGTTGATCGTATCATCGCCGGGGAAGGCGGGCAGGAACTCCTTTTGCTCGACCGGCAATGCGGTGTCCTTGATCTTGTCGTCTTCCGCATAGGCCTGTGTACTGGCCATCAAGACCAGGGCTGCTGCGGCCATACCCGTTTTTGACAGGGAAGGGAGGATGCTTCTGGTCATGCTTGATCTCCTGAGTTCGGGGTGCGCGCTCTAGTTGCGGCCAGCCATCACGCCGCCATCGACATTATGCACCGCACCGGTGGTCCAGCCGGCCTTGTCAGAGAGCAGAAAGACCGCGTGGTTCGCGACATCGTCAACCTGTCCGACCCGGCCAATGGGGTGAAACGCGTCAAACCCGTCTGTCAGGGTCGCCTCGATCTTGTCAGGCTCGATAAACGCGCCGTAGATCGGGGTGATGACCACTGCGGGCGCAATCGCATTGACGCGGATATTATGCTCGCCCAGCTCCATCGCAAGATGCTGGGTCAGCGAATGAATGCCGGCCTTGGCCATCGAATAGGCGGCCGAGGGCGTGGCCTTGATCGCCTGATGCGCCCACATGGAGCCGATATTCACAATCGAGCCGCCCTCATGCTTCATCATGTTATGCACCACCGCTTGCGTGAAGAAATAGGTGGAGCGGTTCAGATCCATGTATTTGTCGTAATCCTCGGCCTCGTTCTCAATGAAGGGCTTTGGCGCGAAAACACCGGCAGCATTGACCAGATGGTTGATGTGGCGGGTTTCCTCGCCGATCTTCTTGGTGAGCGCCGTCACCGCATCCGCGTCGCGCAGGTTGATCGCGGTGGATTGCGCAGACCCGGCTCTGATCGCATTCAGCTCCGCCGTGGCCTTTTCCAGCCGCTCAACCCCGTGAGAGAACAGCACAACGGAATGGCCGGTTTCAACAAGCTGCTTTGCGGTGGCAAATCCCATGCCGGATGACCCGCCGAGGATATAACTTACATGTTCGTGCATTTCGCGTTCCTTTGGTTTTCGAGCTTACTGATTGGCGACAGGCCAGTATGAAATGAACCCGTTGGCATTTGGCATCTCAACGCGGGGCAGGTTTTCGGCATTCATAATGTCGTCTTCAGAGATAATTTCGTTCTGGTTGAGCAGGTAGGCCACAACGGCATAGACCTCGTCATCGCTTAGGCTGCCGGGGGCGTAGTAAGGCATCGCCCGCCGCACATAGTCGAAGATCGTGGTCGAGTAGGGCCAGAAGCTGCCCACGGTTTTGATATGCTCGGGGCTTTTCAGGGTGCCGACGCCGCCAACCAGATCACCGGCGGGGCCGCCTTTGCCTTTCTCGCCGTGGCAGGCCGAACATTGCTCGGCCCAGACAGTGGCGCCTTGGGCGGAGGTGCCGCTGCCGGCGGGCAGCCCGACACCATCAGGCCCAACAGAGATGTCCCAATTGGCCAGATCGCTTTCGCTGATGGCCTCGCCGTAATTCTGGGCCTGCGCGGGCAGGGACAGCGCAAATGCGGCGGCGGCAGAGGCCAGAATTGCACCAAATTTACGCATAGACATTGCTGATCCCTCCGTTGCCGGACACGGCCCAGGCCTGAATCGCGTTCTGGTGGAAAATCTGGTTCGCGGCATAGGGCTCATACCAGGCCTCACGGGTTGGCTGGACGGCGCCGGTCTCGTCGGTTGCGCGGCTCATCAATGTGGCTGGCTGGCCGTCCCATTGCCAGGGCAGCTGGAACCGGATCAGGGCGCGCGGCGGCGCCTGACCGGGGATCATTGCCACAGCCCAGGACGCGCCGCCATCGGCGGACACCTCGACCCGTGTGATCCGCCCGGCGCCCGACCATGCAAGGCCGCTGACCTGATACAGGCCTTTTGCGCCCAGCTCTCGGCCCGGGGAGGGGGAGGTGATGACCGATTTCACGCCCATCTCATAGGTGAACTGGCGCGATTTGCCGTCCTTTTGCAGCAAGGTGTATTTCGAGGTCTCGTCCTTGGTGTGGACAGGGGCAGAGACCACCTTGATCCGGCGCAGCCATTTGACGTTCATGCTGCCCTGCCATCCCGGCAGGACAAGCCGCATCGGATATCCCTGCTCGGGGCGAATCCGTTCGCCGTTTTGATAGAGCGCGATGAACGCGTCCCCCTCAATGGCTTTCTCGATCGGGATGGACCGGCTCATCTTGGCAGCATCAGCGCCTTCGGCAACCAGCCATTTCCCTTCCGGGGATACGCCCGCTTCATCCAGCAATTGCGCAAGCGATACCCCGGCCCATTCGGCATTTCCGATCAGGCCGTGGATCTCGCCAGCGGTGCGTTGCTGGGCTTCGTCAAAGCTGTTGAACAGGCTGTTGCCAGCGCATTCAATGAAGCAGGTCTTGGTGACCATTGGGTAGCGCAACAAGGCGTCTACCGTGAACACAAGCGGGCGTTCAACAAGACCGTGGATCGCGAATTTATGCTCCGCTGGATCGATCTCGGGAATGCCGCTGTGATGTCGCTCGAAGAAAAGTCCGTTGGGCGTTATGGTGCCAGCGAGCTTTTCCAGGGGCGTGAATGATACGCCCGACCCATCTCCGATACCCTCAGGAAACAAAGGCAGTGTCGGGCGCACAACTTCGCTTTCAAAAGGGGACGGTTGACCGTAACCGGTCAAATCAAGGCCGGGCGAAGAGCTCCAGTCAGGAACTCTCAGCTCCTCTGCCTGAACCATTCCAGAAGTCAGACCCAACGCACCTACGGCGGGGAAACCAGTGCGAAGCAACCAGCGGCGGGAAACGAGGCCGTTCCCGGCAGCGTGCTCTTCCGTGCTAAGGGGGAGAAACTTAGAGGAAGTCATTGGGTGTGCACCTTCTGTATTCTAGTTCAGTGTTGCAGAGGAGGAGGGGGTTAAGCAGATTTTTGGATACGGGTGACCGCGTCGTCGGTCCACCAGACGCCGTTGGCGACCATGCGGTAATTGATCAGCGCTGCCAGATATCCGTCCCCTTCAGGGACTTTCGCTCCGGCTGTCGCGTCACGCACGACGGCGACCTCATATCCAAGCTCAAGCATCTCATAGAGGTGGGCCTGAACACATAGGTTGGCTGACATGCCGCCCAGGATCACCTTATCAATGCCTTGCTTGCGCATCTGCAGGTTCAGGTCATTCTGCGCGGGCCCGTAAATCTTGTGGGGCGAGCAGATCACCGTCTTGCCGTCATTGATATACTGCTTGTATTGCGGCATCCAATCGGCACCTGATCCGTCGAAATTGTCGACATTGAGCGCGCTCTCGCGGTCAAACATCTTGATCGAATGCATCGTCTTTTCCAACGTGCCTTCAAATTTCCACTTATGGTCCTGCGGGTAGTAATAGTGGGGGGATATGAAAACAGGCATATCCACGGATTTGGCGGCTGCGAAGAGCTTCTCGATATTGTCGACGGTCTGTTGCTCTGTCACGCTTTCGCCGACAACACCCCAGGACACGCCTTTCTCGGACAGGAAATCGACTTGCGGGTCGACAATAACCAGGGCGGTCCGGCCGGGCTCGATCTCCATATCAACTTCAGGCAGGCCGCCGATTTCGGGATCGGCGTAAAGCGCCTCCGCCTCGTCTGTCGCGGCACCTGCTGCGCCGGTCATGCCAGTGGTCACCGCCGCGGTGGCTGCAGCAAGTGATACACCGCTACTGGCAAGCAAACGGCGCCGGGATTCGTCGATTTGTTCCGGGTTGGCGTTACACCCACATTGGCTTGTCTTCTTGTCCACGACTCGACTCCTTGATCTGTTTGGCTTGAGATCAGAATGCGTGTTCCGGCGTTTTTTTAATTTCAGAAAAAGGTCCCAAATCGCAGATTCTTGCAGAATTCAGGGTCGTGATTGTTTTTCATGAGGGCGCTTCAGGCCGTTTGGCTGCCGATGCGGGCAGGGCTACACATTATACTTATGTCGCTACAGCGGCCTTCCCGGCGGCGATGGAATCAGCCTCGCGGGCAGATGCCGCTGCCAAGTCTTGGCGCTGCTTTTCGTAGCAAAAGCAAATATTTAGACACGCCCGCGCGGCCCTAGGGCTGGCCCACCTGCCTGAGACCCCGCCCGCATATCGCTAGGGTCCGCGGTCATCGAGCCGTCCTTTGAAGAAAGAGGGGGCATAAAAAACGACCCGCAGCGAACGCATCGCAGCATTCTGTCACCGCCGCAATAATTCGATATCTCATCGGCCAAAACCTCCTCACCCTAAAGGAAGCCACGGAACTGCCGTCGTCTTGCGATGCCGGTCATTTCAAATGCAGCCAAGAAGGAGTATTCAATATGTTCGCTACATACAGACCGCATCTTCTCTCGACATTGATCGCCGTTGGAATAGGCGCGACCTTTCTGTCGGCAAGCGATGGTCACGGCCAATCCGCCGTTGATCCGACCAGCGCAGTTGACGATTCTGGCAATATTCAGGTCCCCGATGTGAATTACCGCAAGGACTGGGTTGCTTTGGGCACCTGGGCCGTTGCTGCCGATGAGGGGGTTCTGGGCTCCAACGGAATGCACGTTGTCTACACGCAGGAAGAAACCATCTCGGCCTATCTTGAGACGGGCCAGTTTCCTGACGGCGCCGTTCTGGTGAAAGAACTGCTTGGCACCGAGACCGCTGAGATGACCACCGGCACGATCAGCCGCGCCAGCGATATCGAGGGCTGGTTTGTCATGGTGAAGGACTCAACCGGCAAGTTCGAAGAGACAAACGGCCTTTGGGGCGAGGGTTGGGGCTGGGCCTATTTCGGCGCTGACAACCGCGTCGAGACCACAACCACAGATTATGAAGGCGAATGTCTGGGCTGCCACGTGCCTGCGCAAGACACAGACTGGATCTACACCCAGGGCTACCCCGTTTTGAGACAATAAAATCTCCCCCCAAGACCGACGATCAATTTACCCCTCCCAGCGAAAGAAGGAATATTAAGATGAAGACAAGAACCACATTGGCACTCACGCTTGCGGCCGCCACGGCTTTGGGCGCTGTTGGCTACGGCTCGTTCGAGCCCGCATTGGCCCAGCAAGCCGAGGATTGGAAACCCGTCTGGACAGCAGATGGCGAGTTGCAGCTTCCGACCGGGTATCGCGAATGGATCTATCTGGGCTCGCCGCTCACGCCAAATGCGCTGAACGGGGGGGAGGCTGGCTTCCCTGAATATCACAACGTCTATGTCCACCCGGCTGCCTACTCGATCTACAAAGAAACCGGGGTGTTCCCTGAGGGCACGATCCTGCTGAAAGAGCTTCAGCTGACGATGGAAGCCCAGGAAGCCGACGGGTCCCGGTCTGAAGTCTCAGGTCGCGGCTATTTCCCCGGCGCGTTCAACGGTATCGACATCGCGGTGAAGGACTCGACCCGCTTTGCGGAAAGCCAGAACTGGGGCTACTTCAACTTCGGCCACCACGCCCCACCCTATGCCGAGACAGCGGCAGCCGCACCCGTAGAGGCCTGCGCGTCCTGCCATATCGACAATGCGGATGAAGACATGGTCTTCACCCGGTTCTACGCGATTTTAGCCGCGGAATAGAAACTCTTGCCGGGGGGCGTTTGCGCGCCCCTCCGGCCACCTGGCTCAGGCCGGCCCGGCCTCGGGTCAATGAGCGTGGGCCTTGAACCCCAAACACCTCGCAATACGTTTTTCTTGAGCCGAATGTTCTGGAAACACGCCAATAGGGTGAAACGCCTCAGGAGCGCAGTCATGACGGGCTACAAACGATCACAAGACGCGGTTGCCAAACTCACCCCGGAGCAGTTCCGGGTCACGCAGGAAGGCGGGACCGAACGGCCGGGCACTGGCGCATATCTCGAAGAGACGCGGCAGGGCATCTATGTCGATATCGTGTCCGGCGAGCCTCTCTTTGTTTCATCGGCAAAATACGAATCCGGCTGCGGCTGGCCCAGTTTCACGAAGCCCATCTCAAAAATCCACGTGACCGAGGCGATGGATACCTCTCATGGGATGACCCGTACCGAGGTGCGCAGCGCCGGCGCGGACAGCCATCTTGGCCATGTCTTTACCGATGGCCCGCCCGAGGCGGGTGGGCTGCGCTACTGCATCAATTCTGCGGCGCTGCGTTTCGTGCCTCGCAGCGAGATGAAGGCCGAAGGCTATGAGGACTATATCAGCCAGATCGAGGCTGACTGACAGACCGCCCTCAACGGGCGGGGTACTCGCGCCGCACTGAGGACGATCAGGATTGCACCATCCGCGGCGCATTGGCCGCGACAGGACCGAAAGCACAGCCATGACCCAGATGACAAAACAACCAGCGGAGCTTGCG
>CALFWN010000150.1 GCA_937928335.1 uncultured Litoreibacter sp.
CCTCCATGATCAGAGGCACCACGAGCCACAGTTGCAGAAGCGCGGCAAGCACGCCTGCTCCGACACCAGCGAACACGGCGCTGGTCAATATTTGGCGAAGCATCGAAGGGTTGTTCATCATCTGTCTCTCTGCGCTGGCGCAAGACAAACATTTTTGCTGGTAAGGTGATGAGCCTGCAGCGATCTGGTTGATCGCAAAGGCTCATCAGCGCAGGCAGGGAAAATGTTTGCCGCGCCCCTTTGGGGTTTCACAAAAAATCCACCATCCCGTCGTTGTTTCCGCTCGAAAGGGGTGGCCCTGCCGTCGCGAAAACGCCTCGTGCCGGTGGATTTTTCCAGAAACCGGCACAAAGAGACAGGTGTTGAATAACCCTTTAGTGGCAGGGGAACGACATGGCGTGGCGCATGTCGTGGGCGGTGTCATGCAGGACGGAGGCCTGCGCGAAGCCTGCGGCAAACAGCAGGGTCAGGCCCAAAAGGACCGCGCCGGCAATGCCCATCAACTCCGCGTCAATACGGGCTTTGGTCTGGGTTGCGGCAATCGCGTGTGCGTTCTTTGTCATCGTCATTCTCCTATCACCGTCACCCCGACGGCTTGCGGGTTTCAAAACGCAGGGCTGGTCTCCTGGCTCGCGGGTCGAGGTGCGGTGTCGGCCTTCCCGGTTTCCCAGTGGCATCGTTCGACAGGCACTCTCCGCTTACAGTCGCGGGGGCGGCTTCGGCATTGCGCCCCTGTTTGGGTCACGCGCACCGTATTCCCATTTTTCCCCGCTACGCTTTGCGCCCACGGGGAACCATGCAACGTGACCATGCGCCTGAACCGCGCTCTGGGTCAAGGTGGATTCCGACAGTCGGGCGCAGGGAAACGTCATGCGTCCCAAGGCCCAGCCCAGTCGGGACGCGCCAACATCCTGTGGATAATCCGCCGTTTTCATCCACATCTAGTGGTCGGCCCTTGACTCACGTGAGGGTGATCCAAACAATCATCCTCTCTTGAGCCCGATTCCGTGGACCCGTCGCCTGTGCGCTTTTCGAAACTCAGACTGAATGGCTTCAAAAGCTTTGTGGACCCCACAGAGCTGATCATTGCCGATGGATTGACCGGCGTGGTCGGCCCCAATGGCTGTGGCAAGTCCAATTTGCTGGAGGCCCTGCGCTGGGTGATGGGGGAGAACCGCGCCAAATCCATGCGCGGCTCGGGCATGGAGGACGTGATCTTCGCAGGCGCAATGTCGCGCCCCGCCCGCAATTTCGCAGAAGTCTCGCTGCAGATCGACAATGGCGAGCGGCTGGCCCCTGCGGGCTTCAACGATCTTGATAACCTCGAGATCATCCGCCGTATCACGCGGGACGCGGGCAGCGCCTACAAGACCAATGGCAAGGATGTCCGCGCGCGTGACGTGCAGATGCTCTTTGCCGATGCCTCCACCGGGGCGCATTCCCCTGCGCTGGTCCGTCAGGGCCAGATTGCGGAGCTGATCAATGCCCGCCCCAAGGCGCGGCGGCGTATTCTGGAGGAAGCTGCGGGCATCTCGGGCCTCTACCAGCGTCGTCACGAGGCAGAACTGAAGCTGAACGGCGCGGAAACCAATCTGGCCCGCGTTGAAGACGTGCTGGAACAGCTCGCCACGCAGCTGGCACAGCTCGCCCGTCAGGCCAAGCAGGCCGCGCGCTATCGCGAGATCGGCGACGCGCTGCGCCGCTCCGAAGGCTTGCTGCTCTATCGCCGCTGGAAAGAGGCCGACGAGACCCGCGCCACCGCCGCCGCCGAGCTGACGGAGCGCACGCAAATTGCCGCCCAATCCGAACGTCAGGCCCGCGAGGCTGCCAAGCTGCGCGAAACCCAGGACGCCGCCCTGCCGCCTTTGCGCGAAGAGGAAGCCGTCGCAGCCGCCATCCTGCAACGCTTGGCCGTCCAGCGCGACACGCTCAGCGAGCAGGAGGCGCAGGCCACCCGCACCATAGAGACCCTGACCGGCCGCATCGCGCAGCTCGCTCAGGATATCGAGCGCGAGGCTTCTCTGAACAAGGATGCGGGCGAGACCATCGCGCGGCTCGAATGGGAGGAGGCCGAGCTTGCCAAGGCCTCGGACGGCCACACCGACGCGCTTGACAAGGCAGGCACGGATGCCCGCGAGGCGGCCAATATCCTGTCCGACCGCGAAACTGCTCTGTCAGAGCAAACCGAAGACGTGGCCCGCCTGTCGGCCCGCCACCAATCCGCGCATCGCTTGCAGGAAGACGCCGCCAAAACGCTGGACCGCTACGAGGGGGAGGCCAGCAAGGCCCGCGCCGCAATGTCCGAGGCCGCAGAGGCCGTCACCAAAGCAGGCGCTGATCTGAGCGCTGCGCAAGCCGCCTCCACCGCTGCGGCTGCTTTGGCCGAAGACGCCGACGCGGCGCTGGCCAGGATCGACGCCGAACGCGGCGAGGCCCAAACCCGCGAAGAAGCCGCCCGCGCCCAAAGGTCCGAGGCCGAAGGCGAGGCCAATGCGCTCAGGGCAGAGGCCACGGCGCTGGCCAAGCTGGTCGAACGCGACACCGCCGACGGCCAGCAGCTGCTTGACGTGGTGCAGGTGAAATCCGGCTTCGAGAAAGCGCTGGGTGCGGCGCTCTCTGACGATCTGCGCGCGCCCCAGATCGACGCCAGCGAGCCCACCGGCTGGGCGCTTCTGCCGGGCTACCCCAAACCGCAAGCGCTGCCCGCAGGCGTTCAGGCTCTGAGCGCGCATGTCACCATCCCCGAGGTGCTGGCGCGCCGCATGAGCCAGGTCGGTCTGGTCGACGCCGCCGACGGGCCACGTCTGCAAAGTGATTTGAAACCCGGCCAGCGGCTGGTCTCGGTCGAAGGCGATCTGTGGCGCTGGGACGGGTTTCGCTCCGATGCCGAAGACGCGCCATCCTCCGCCGCGCTGCCAGATCCCACAGTTCAGGCCGATTGCGTGGTCCTTCAGGGCAAACAAGATCTCGTCCATCTCGAATGACGCGAGGACATTCTCGATGAGGACGCAGACCTTGGTGCAGCCATGGGGCAGTCCCAGGGCAGTTTCTGTCCAAGTGATGATCTCGTCCCAGACCTTGGCCTCAGACGCTGATTCCAGTTTGGACAGGTAGAAGCAAGGCCCTGCCCCTGAAGCCTCCAACTGCTTGGCATTGTGCTTCATGAGGATGGCAAAGTCCAGGATTGCACCGTTCACCTCCTTACCGTTGACCAGCACAGAGTGGTCAACCATGTTCCAGGCCCTTGGCCGCAGCATAAGGGTCGGGACTGTCTCG
>CALFWN010000151.1 GCA_937928335.1 uncultured Litoreibacter sp.
TGACAATCAGCGCAAGCCGCTCGTCCAAGGAGGGCACCTGTATTGGGATCACCTCAAGGCGGATCATCCGGGTCTCTGTCCCGACCTCCAGGGAATGCTTGGCCCCTACGCGCCGCTGGTCATGTTTCAGCGACAGTGTAACCAGACTGCGGGCCTCTTCGCGAAACGGAGATTTCAGCAGACTCAACTGCAGGTTGAGCGTCGAGTCCTCAGACAGGTTCACATAGGGTGTGATGTCGCCGTAAACGCGCAGAAAGCTGTGATCGCCGGACACCAGAATGGAGTTTTCACCAAGCGAGCGGGCCAGCGCGTCGAACATGAGCCTCTCGGCCTGAATGGCAGGTGCGTCCGCGGTGACGCCAATTTTGCGGGGCGTGCGGGTGGCGGACGGCTTCCATGTGCTCGGAAAGGCCTTGGCCCCAATCTGGTCGGTCTTGCGCAACACCCTTTTGCGGAAGATATGCGGTTTGCCATCGGCCTCAAGAAACAGCTGATCCGACCCGGCCACGGTCTCCGCAGTGCCCACAAACAGATAGGCCCGCTCTTTCATCGCATAATGCAGCCGGGAGAAAACCTTGCTTTGCAACTTGGCGTTGAAATAGATCAACAGGTTGCGACAGCAGATCATATCCATATGCAGAAATGGTGGGTCCTGACACAGGTTATGGTCAGAAAACAGCACCACGGCGCGCAGTGCCTCGATGACGCGCACGCCCTCGGATTGTTGGATGAAATACTTGTCCGCCAGATCTTTTGGCACATCCAGCAACGCCCCTTGCGAGTATTGCCCGCGCCGCGCGTATTCAAGCGCCACGCGGTCGATATCTGTCGCAAATATCTGGGTCTTGGATTGGACCAGCTGGGCCGCGCCGCCCATCGCCTCGGCCAGCAGCATGGCGATGGAGTAGACCTCCTCGCCGGTGGCGCAACCCGCGACCCAGATGCGCAACGGCCGCCCGTCGCGGCCATCGGCAAGCTCCTGAATATAGGGTTTCAGCCCTGTAAACTCGCTGCCATCGCGGAAGAACCGCGTCACCGAGATCAGCAAATCCTTGAACAGTGCATCCACCTCAGCGGGTTCATTGCGGCAATGGATCACGTAATCCTCAACTGTCGGAATGCCCAGCGCCGTCATCCGCCGGTCAATGCGGCGCAGCACGGTGGATTGTTTATACTCGCGGAAATCGACACGGGTTCGGGCCAGCACAATCTGCAATATGCTGGACACGGGTGAGACGTCACCGTGATCCGTGCGGAACTGATCCAGACTGCGCGGCGCGGCGAGGATTTTCTTCAGATGCGTGCCGATATCGCTGGGGCGAAGCACCAGATCGACACAGCCGGTTTCAATCGCGGCGTTGGGCATCCCGTCATATTTTGCGGTCGCGTCATCTTGCGCAATGGTTATGCCCCCGGCCTCCCTGACCGCCTGCACCCCGTAGGCCCCGTCCGAACCGGTGCCTGACAGGATGATCCCAAGCGAGCGGTCGCCACGCTCCTCGGCAAGGCTCATCAGGAAACGGTCAACAGAGGGTTTGGGCTTTCCCAGATCATCGCTGGGCGGCAACAGCCGCAACATGCCGTCTTTCATCACCACATCCGCCTTGGGCGGCGTGACATAGATGACATTGGGCTCCGGGATCATCTCGTCAGTGATATCGAGCACACTGAGATCCGTTTCACTGGCGATCAGGCTGGTCATCATGCTCTTGTGCTGCGGAGACATGTGCGCCCTTATGTATCAAACGCACCAAGCCTAGAAAGCCAAGCACCGTGGGGTGCAGGGCATGATTAAGGCTTTAGCGCTACTAGTATTGTTATCACTAGGTGATTATTGCACTACCCAAGCTTTTGACAAACACACTAGGGCCTTCAGCGCCATCCTTCTCGTATGGCCAGAGAACAAGATATTGATAGGCAACGGTAAACTCCTCATCGGGAGTCAAGGCACCGCTGTATTTAGCGATTGCAATCAAAGTAGCATCTTGAAATTCGTCACTATCATTGAAAAAGAAATTAGCTGCATAGCTCGTAGAGTTTCTATCGGGAAACAGCGGTGCCTCGTAGTCCTCAGAAAGCTTTGCCTTAGAAATGATTTCTTCAAGTTCTTTTCTGGTCTTGAGCGTATTCCCACTCTGAGATGGAACTGCGAACAATCTCATGTTCGTTGCAGCACTTTTTCCTGCATTACTAAAGAACACAGAAATGTTTGCTTGTACCACAGTTCCATCTCGCAATATTGGCTTGTGAGGACCCTCTTTCGCACTTGGGACCAGCCAAGGTCTCTGCTCATTGAGCATTATCTTGTTCGAAGCTCTTTGGAGAAAGAGAGTGTAGACCAAGGCTCCCAAACCAAAAACGCCGAAAATACTAGAAATAAGAGTTATCCAAGCGATCCAATCCGTAGCATGAGCCATGCGCTCTTGGGCTTGAAGATCGTAGTATTCCTCACGGCTGGGTGGTTCTTCACTATACGATGGTTCATTTTCGTGACTGAACGTGCGCCTTATGGGGTTTGGTGCATTCCATTTGCCTTGGGAAGTATTGTGCTTTGGATTGTCGGTTGTTTGACTTTGATTGCATGGCTCGTTTGGGCAGTCTTGCCGTAATTCGGTGCTCACAACCACAAAGATGAATGCCAAAATCGCTACGATCAGAAGCGCAAATTCAATTCTTGGACTTCTATAGCCTTTAAACATGCCAACATAAACGCCGCCGAAAACTTCCCTCTGGATAGCTTGTTGGCGACGTTCACCTCTTTCTCACTGATTCCAATATCGGCAAGTCTTTCAACGAGTTGGGCATAAGTCACGCCCTTTCGCTTTAGCTCTGCTTTCAACAGGTTTGCGGCCTGTTTTTCCCATTCATTCTGATCCGGCATATCGTTTCCATTAAATTTATACTATTTTTAGTATATAATGCCTTGTATTCAGTATGCAACCATACTATATTTGATATGTAATCAACAAATATAGTAGGATCATGTCACAGCACTTTCTTCTCTCAGCAGCATCACGCACTCTCAGCCTTCGTAGCATCTACAAGGCAGGCGAGGATGCAGCGTATCAGACATTTTGTGAGATGCGTTGGCCTGAGACAGATGGGGAACCTGTTTGCCCTGTCTGTTCACATGAAGAAGCATATAAAATCAACACGCGCCGCAAGTTCAAATGTAAGAACTGCCTTCACCAATTCAGCGTGACGTCCGGCACAATCTTTGCATCTCGGAAAATGGACTTCGTTGATTTGCTTGCTGCAATCTTCCTGATTGTAAATGCCTCGAAAGGCATGAGCATGGTTCAGTTGAGCCGTGACCTAGATTGCCAGTACAAGACAGCCTTTGTGCTTGCTCACAAGCTACGTGAGGCCATTGCACGGGAGGTTCATACTGGTGAGGTGCTAGATGGTCATGTCGAGATTGATGGGGCTTATTTCGGCGGTCACATCCGCCCCGCCAATGCGAAAGTAGATCGTGTTGATCGCCGCAAGAAAGAACACCAGACAGGCAAGCGTCGTGTTGTGATTGCCATGCGTGAGCGCGAAGGCCGCACATTACCTTTCATTGGCATGTCTGAGGGGGAAGGCATTGCTCTGGCGAACGAGAATGTGTCTAGCTTGTCCACCATGTCAGCAGATGAAGCATCGCACTGGGATGAACTGCACAATGGTTGGAATGTTGACCGCGTGAACCACTCAGAGATTTACAGTGACCACGGCAAGCACACAAACATGGTCGAGAGCTTTTTCAGCCGCTTGCGGAACATGATCCAAGGTCAGCACCACGGGGTCAGTCCGCACTACCTGCACCAGTACGCAAACCATGCTGCATGGTTGGAAGACAACCGTCGCACAGACAACGGCACACTGACGCAGATCGTTGTTTCTAACACGATGGATGCACCAGTGAGCCGGAACTGGAAGGGGTATTGGCAGCGGGCGGCTTGAAAAAATAGAAAGAGTTAATTTTGAACTTAGGCAAGTCTTCTGATTGCGTTAACGTGGTCGCAAAACAGGAGAAAAGTCACATGGCAACTTACTTGATTTCGTTTCGTATTGCAGATGGTAGTGATTATCACAAAAGATGGTCTTCAGTTGCTGAGGCAATTAGGAAGAAAGCTATGGATGGGACAAGCTGGGAAGAGACTACCTCTCTCGTTGTCCTCAAGTCCGACGAAACACCAGAAAGATTGGCTGGTTTTATTGCAGCCAATTCAGATTTTAGCAGTAAAAAGGACACTCTCTTGGTAGTTAACACGTCAAAGAATACTTTTTCCACAAAGGGCGTGATTGAAGATCGGGAAATGCCAAAGAGCTTATTCGGCCATTCGAGTTTTCTAGATCAACTTTTGAGATAAGACAGATGTACATCTATAGGCACCTTGAGACGCCTCGCCGCCCACATCACTAGTTTAAGTCTTATGATTTTCCATCTCGTCAATTTCATGATGCTGCTCTTATATCATTTTCTTTATTTATAAGACCAAAGCATCCCATCCCTAGCGACTGTCCCTGCCTTCTTCATGCGCGTGAGGCACATATACGTCCGCTGATAGGCTTCTTTGCTCGTTAGCTGGGGTGATTGCTCTGAGACGTAGGTTGCTATCTCGCGGCCTCGCTTTGGTCCCTCACGTAAGGCATCCATGACTAGCCATTTGAGCCTTGATGCTCTGAACCTGTTCTTGGGTTGAGGTTTCGGAACATGTCGGAGTGCTTCGCCCCTGAGTTCCAGTAGAGCTTCTACGTGCTCTAGGCCGTCTAGCTGCTCACGAATGATCTGTGAGCGCATGTAGTGGAGGGTTCGGGTGACGGTTTCTTCTTTGTATTTGCGGTAGTGGGTCATGCCTTAGAGTGGCATGTTTTATAGGGGTTTGTGTTGGTGCGTTTGATACATAAGGGCGGACATGTGCTGGACGATGACGTAGGCGCAGCCAATGTCGAGCGGCAGATGTGTCGCCAATTCGCGGATTGCCTCAAGCCCACCTGCTGATGAGCCAACACCCACAATGACCGGCAGGTCATGTGCATCACTTTTTTTCGTCATCCAAAGCCTTGTAGAGCATAAACGCTCAAATACGATTTCAAATAAGTCGTCTTCTTCCCTGCCTCCTAGATTATCAATTCGGCCTTGTAAAAACAAACGTGAAGTCACCAAGAGGAGAATTCGTCTAAATCTGTAAACGATTTGTTAATAAAGTTTGCTTAACCGTAAACGCAGGGGAAAGTGAGTGATACGAGAACTGGGGATTAAAATGTCTGCCGATCAAAGCCTCGACACCGCCGAGAGCGATCATTTTGTTGTCCATGTTGTGCGTGGAAAGAATGCGGAGCCTCGCGTGAGCTCTGTAGAACTTATGCAGCCAGATATCCGCAATCGCTACTCTTTTCGCCGCCCTCGCGCACTCAGCGAGCTATTTGTGAAAGACCTCGCCACCGCACTTGAAGCGGCGCTGGAGCGATTTGAACGCGGTGCGCGCATCCTGTCGATGCCTGATTTCTCGGTTCAATTACCGGGATTGGTGCTTGGTGGGCTGCGCTTGTTGTCCACCCGGCTCGAAGACGGCACAGAGGCCATTATGGTGCGCGTGCGCGACTATGTAGGCTCTATCAAGACGGCTTTCCGGTTTGATCCCGCAATGGCGTTGGAGACGACAACCGTCCGCGAACGCATCGCCGTCGAGGTCTTGCGCGACATCGTCAACCCGCTTCTTGATATTTTATCGATTGCCAAGGACGCTCCCCCAGAGGTTCTGCGCGACAATTCCGAGGCCCTGAACCGCCAATTGCGGCGGATGGGTGCGCGTCAGGAAGAGCTGAGTTTCTACACGGGCATGTTGCAACGCTATATTGCGGGATGCCGTGAAGATGCTGAAAACGCAAGAATGCCCGAAAGCCCCCGGACCAAGCAATTGTTCAACGGCCACTAAACGCAGCTAGAGCGCACCGGTATGCAGCAGGATTTGCCGCCAGATGGCGGTATCGTCGATCAGGCTCCATTCCCGCCGCAGCCCGCGGGGACCAAACTCGGCATGGGTGATCCCCATGACATGGACATGCGCCCCCGATGGCGCACCAAACCGCCCCCAACCATCATGTAGCCCGTTCAATGACCACCGGACCGCCGCGCGGAGCGGCAGGCCTGCATCATCGCGTCCGATCTGGTGGTGAATGGTGAAGCGGGCCGACGGGAAGGATGCCCGCAGCGGCAACCAGAACCGATCCGCGCCCTGATGGCCATAGGCGGTGACATAGCCGGGATATGCAAGTGTCGCGGCGCGATCATATCCGTCAGCAATTGCGGAGAACTCCGCCTGCATCAGGCGCGACAACAGCTGCGCAAGCCTGTCGCCCGCCTCATGTGTGTTGCCGCGGCCCTGATAGGGCCCGGTGACATCGCTGGCTGGCGTGAACGGCTTGACGCAAGCCTCAGCGCCGCCTTCGCGCGCGATCTGCGCGCGGGTCCAGTTTTCGACCTCTTCGCCCATTTGCTGCACAATCGCCGCCTGATCGCGCACCAGCCATTCATCATGGACGGCGTTCCCGGTGCAATAGCAATCCGCCAGAATGCGGTAGTGCAACGCGCGTCCCGTGGGCGGGCCATATGCGCCTGCGGCCGTATGGGTGGCCGTGCAGATCAATCGGTGGGACGACAAGAAGCCGCCGGGTGCAGGCGACCAGATGACATCTTCGCCCGGCAGTTGACGGTCGGGAAATTCTGCCAAAGTGGCCATCGTTGCCGCGATGATCCCGCGATTGCCCTGCACAATGCCGGCAGGTGAGCGCACGATTAAATCATCTGCGTAATATTTCTTGAGCGTCCCGATCTGGCGCTCTTCCCAGATCTCGGAGGTTATGCCGTTGATATAATGCGGCACGTCGCGCCATTTCGGGTCGAACCCGTCCAGCTCAGAGCCGCGCATCATAGACCCCCGTGAACGGGTCGTGGTCATAGCGGACCTGGCTCAGATACAGCCCCTGTGGCGGGCAAACCGGCCCGCAGGCGGCGCGGTCGCGGGCGTCAAGTGCCCGCTGCATCTGCGCGGGTTCCCAGGAGCCGGTGCCGACCTGCACCAGCGAGCCGACAAAACTGCGAATTTGATTGTGCAGAAATGACCTCGCGCGAAAATGGAACATATATTCCGCGCCATAAGGGCGGTCATGGGCCTCGATCCGGGCCTCATCCAGCGTCTTGACCGGGCTGGCGGCCTGACAAATGGTCGAGCGGAACGTGGTAAAGTCATGTTTGCCGATCAGGACCGACGCGGCCTGCCGCATCGCGCCGATATCGAGCGGATTGCTGACCTGCCAGACCAGCCCGCGCTCATGGGCCAGCGGCGCACGACGGGAGACAATACGAAACAGGTAACGCCGCTCGGTCGCTGAAAACCGGGCGTGCCAGTCATCTGGAACCTTTGCAGCCTCCAAAATGGCAATCGGATGTGGTTTGAGATGGTGGTTCAGCGCCTCGCTCAGGCGAAACGGCTCCCAGTCGCGGCTCAGATCGGCATGGGCAACCTGACCTGAGGCGTGCACGCCGGTATCAGTGCGCCCGGCGGCGGCAATCGTCTCGAAACCGGGTTCAATCTTGCGCAAAGCGTTCTCGATAGCCCCTTGCACAGTGGGTTGGCCCGGTTGGCGCTGCCAGCCATGAAAGGGCGCGCCATCATATTCGATTTTCAGGGCATATCTGGCCATAGTGACCGAGTAGCGCGAAGTTTCCCGGAAACCAAGCCCCTACACAGGCATAGCGGGCGGCCCTATGTAGGATCATCAGGCAAGGAAAGTGACGCAGTGATCATTAACGATATTGTCGATGGGGTAAGCCGCCGGATCGAGGGGGCCGCCGAGACGGTGACAGGTGTGTTCGAGCCGACCATCCGGCTGGGCGTCACCGGGCTGAGCCGTGCAGGAAAAACCGTTTTCATCACCTCGCTGATCGCCAATCTGATGGATCGCGGCCGCATGGGCCAGCTGCAAGGGGCGGCGCATGGCAACATCAAATCGGCCTATCTGCGCCCACAACCTGACGACACCATCGCCCGGTTCGAATACGAGACGCATCTGGCCGCCATGACAGGCCCAAACCCGCATTGGCCCGAGTCCACCCGGACCATTTCGGAGCTGCGCCTGTCGCTCAAGGTGCAACCCGGCGGGTTGATCGGTACGTTTTCTGGCCCGCGCACGGTACATCTGGACATTGTGGACTACCCCGGCGAGTGGCTGCTTGATCTGGCATTGATCGACAAATCCTTCGCGGACTGGTCCGCCGATAGTCTGGCGCGGGCCAAAACGCGTCCGGCCTCTGCTGCGTATCTGGCGCAGCTCGACGGTATCGACACACAAGACAGGCTGCAGGAGCCGCTGGCCGCTGAGCTGGCCGGCACCTATACCCGCTACTTGCAAGACATTCGCGAGGCGGGGTTCTCGGACGCGACGCCGGGGCGGTTTCTGCTGCCCGGAGAGCTGGAAGGCTCGCCCGTCCTGACCTTCGCGCCACTGCCAAAACCTGCCTCCCAACCACGCAATTCGCTCTACCGTGAGTTCGAGCGCCGCTTTGAGGCCTATAAATCAAAAGTGGTGAAGCCCTTCTTTCGCGACCATTTCAGCCGCATCGACCGTCAGGTGGTGCTAGTTGACGCATTGGGGGCCATCCATGCCGGGCCGCAGGCGCTGGATGCTTTGCGCCAGTCAATGGCCGACATTCTGGGTGCGTTCAGGCCGGGTCACAGCAGTTGGCTGGGCTCCATCCTGTTTGGCAAAAAGGTCGAGAAAATCCTCTTCGCCGCCACCAAAGCCGATCACCTGCATCACACGCAACATGGCGCGTTGACGGCGATCATGGAGGCGCTTTTGCGGGAGGCGCGAGACCGTGCTGATTTTGCCGGTGCTGCAACCTCGGCCATGTCCATCGCGGCCCTGCGTGCCACCATCGAGACGCAGATGACCCATGAGGGCGAGCCGCTTGATGTGGTTCAGGGGCGTCTGCTGTCGACCGGAAAACAGGCCGCGTTCTACCCCGGTGCTTTGCCGTCCGATCCCTCAAAGCTGCTTAACCCGGCCCGCGACGGCGAGGAGAAATGGCTGGATGCGGATTACTCCGTCATGGCCTTCGCACCCGCCGAGATCGACTTGCAACCGGGCGAGGGGCCGCCGCATATCCGGCTGGACCGCGCCGTGGAATTCCTGATCGGAGACAGATTGACATGAGCAAGGCGCCAAAGAGAACCGGGCCGGTCCTGTTCGACCTTGAAACGCAGCCCAAACCCCGCACCAAGGCCAAGACGAAAGAGGCAGAAGCGGCACCGTTGACACCTGCAACCGCGCCGCTCGTGCCTGACGGCGATTTGCCCGCGCCAACCGGGCGGGCCATGCAGACCCTGACCCAGCTGGGCGCACGGCCCGCCTCCAGGCTGACGCGGCTGTTCTGGTCGAGCCTCATTGCCCTGT
>CALFWN010000152.1 GCA_937928335.1 uncultured Litoreibacter sp.
GCCAGAAGCGCGGGGAAGGCGCTGGCATGGGCCTCCGCGCGGTGACGCAGCCCGGCTGGGTTTATGGCGGGGTCCTGGTTCAAGCCGGGATCACGCGGCGGCTTTGCGGGTGGAGACATGGGCGAGGGTTTGCGCGATCACATCGTTGAGCTCCTGACCTTCGGCGCGGGCCGCAAAGCTGAGCGCCATGCGGTGGCTCAGAACGGGCTCTGCCAATGCGGCCACATCGTCAAGCGAAGGCGCGAGCCGCCCGTCCAGCAGCGCCTTGGCGCGCACGGTCAGCATCAACGCTTGGGCGGCGCGTGGGCCGGGGCCCCATGAGACGGTGCGTTGCACCAGATCGGAGGCATCGGCCTCGTTCGGGCGGCAGGCGCGGACCAGATCGAGGATATGCTCGACCACCGCGTCGCCCACAGGCATCCGGCGGACCAGCTCTTGCGCGGCGATCAGCTGTTTGGGGGTAAAGACCTTATGGGCCACCGCGTCTCTGGTGCCGGTGGTGGCCATCAGGATGTCGCGCTCTGTGGCGCGGTCGGGGTAGCGCACGTTGATCTGGATCAGAAACCGGTCCAGCTGGGCCTCCGGCAGCGGGTATGTGCCTTCCTGCTCCAGCGGGTTTTGCGTCGCCAGCACATGGAAGGGCGCGGGCAATGGGCGGTCCTTGCCCGCAATGGCCACGGAGCGCTCCTGCATCGCCTGCAACAGCGCCGATTGGGTGCGCGGCGAGGCGCGGTTGATCTCGTCTGCCATCAGAAGCTGGGCGAAGATCGGGCCTTCAATGAAGCGAAACGCGCGCGAGCCGTCCTTGGCGGTGTCCAGCACCTCGGAGCCCAGAATATCGGCAGGCATCAGGTCGGGGGTGAATTGCACCCGGTTGGTGGACAGACCCATGACAGTCGACAACGTGTCGACCAGCAGCGTCTTGCCCAGCCCCGGCAGCCCCATCAGGAGCGCATGGCCGCCCGACAAAAGCGCGGTGAGCGACAGATCGACAACCTCCTGCTGGCCGATGATCTGGGCGGCGATGCTGCTGCGCGCCTCGCCCAGCCTGGCGCCAAGCGCCTCGATCTCATTCACCATTTTCTCTGCATCGGCCATGACAGCGCTCCGTGATCGGCTATATAGAGTTCTAGTTATAGTGTGATCATGGGACGAAGAAATGGCAAAAGGCACGGGCGCACAAAAGCTTGACCTGCCGTCAGCGGAAAACATCGCAGCCAGCGCGATGGAAGTGGCCAAATCGGGCCTGCCGCCGGTGGAGGACTGGAACCCGCCCTTTTGCGGCGATCTGGACATGCGTATCGCACGCGACGGGACATGGTTCTATCTGGGCACGCCCATCGGGCGGCCTGCGCTGGTCAAGCTGTTCTCGACGATTTTGCGCCGGGATGGCGAGAAATATTTTCTGGTCACACCCGTCGAGAAGGTCGGGATCACCGTCGATGACGCGCCTTTTGTGGCGGTGGATGTAGAGGCCTCGGGGACCGGCGAGGGCCAGGTCCTGCGGTTCGAGACGCAGGTGGGCGACATGTTTCAGGCCGGCTCTGATCATCCGATCCGGGTCAGCTATGATGAGGCGGGCGAGCCTTCACCTTATGTGTTGGTGCGGCGCAATCTGGAGGCACTGATCGACCGCAAGAGCTTTTACCGGCTGGTGGATCTGGGGGCGCATCATGATGTGGAGGGCGTGCGCTGGTTCGGCCTGTGGTCAAATGGCAGCTTCTTCAAGGTGATCCGCAGCGCGGCGCTTGAGGGCTGAGTCGCGCGCCGGGTTGCATTTTCCGCGATCACAGGGATGTGAGCATCGTCTCAATTTTAGACATTTGGCCGGTTTCTGCGGGCGATCCTCGTATTTTTGCACAGAAGACGTTCGCTCGCGGCGTATTTCTGCGCAGGCGCAACGGCTAGGTGTGATGGGAAACCAAAAAGGAAGTGGACCACCCTATGTCACGTTCTTTTCTAGCTCTTCTCTTGTTCAGCGCCATCACCTCTGCGGTGATGTCGGCGATTGTGTGCGGCGTCATGACCTACAAGATGGCCGGTCTGAGCGCCGCTTTCATCCATACATGGGCCGGGGGGTGGACCACCGCCTGGCCGGTGGCCTTTCTTGTCATCCTGACCGCCGGGCCCTTCATCCGCAAAAACGTCTACCGCGCCTGCAAATGCCCGCAGGTGACGCTGGACGAGTCGCTTACGAGACGCGACAGCGTTTAAATCCGGGAGGTTGACCGAAAGGCGCGGCTGCGCCGCCAGGTGTTTTATTCTGCTCTTGGGGAGCTTTGCTCCCCGCCGCAGGGGCATCCCCTCGAGTATTTTTGCCAAAACGAAGCATATACCCGGCATTTGGGTGAGGGCCGGCAACTTGTCCGGTCAATGGGCTTCGGCCCAGTTTTTGCCCTGACCCGCATCGACCACCAGCGGCACGTCAAATTTGACGGCCGGGTCTGAGGCGTTTTCCATCACGGCGCGGACGGTCTGAATGGTTTGCTCAACACTGTCCTCGGGGACCTCGAAAATCAGCTCGTCATGGACCTGCAACAGCATCCGACAGGGCAGATCCTTGATGGCCTCCGGCATTCGGATCATGGCACGGCGGATCACATCGGCGGCTGTGCCTTGAATGGGCGCGTTGATGGCAGCACGTTTGGCAAAGCCCGCGCCGGGGCCTTTGGCGCTGATCTCGGGCGTGTTGATTTTGCGGCCAAACAGGGTTTGCACATAGCTGTGTTCCTTGGCGAATTTCACGGTCTCGTCCATGTAATCCTTGATGCCGGGGAAGCGCTCGAAATAGCGGTCGATGAAGCCCTGCGCCTCTGCCCGCGGGATGCGCAGATTGCGGGCGAGGCCGAAGCCCGAGATGCCGTAGATCACCCCGAAATTGATGGCCTTGGCCTGACGGCGCACCTCAGGGGTCATTTTATCCAGCGGCACGTCAAACATTTCGGACGCGGTCATGGCGTGGATGTCATGGCCGTCCTTGAAGGCCTGTTTCAGCGCCGGGATGTCGGCGATATGGGCGAGGATGCGCAGCTCGATCTGGCTGTAATCGAGAGAGACCAGCAGGTTGCCCTCTTCGGCCACGAAAGCCTCGCGAATGCGGCGGCCTTCCTCGGACCGGACGGGGATATTTTGCAGGTTCGGATCGGTGGAGGCGAGACGCCCCGTATTGGCACCGGCAATGGAATAGCTCGTATGCACGCGGCCTGTATCCTGGTTGATATGGGTTTGCAGCGCATCGGTATAGGTGGATTTCAGCTTGGAGAGCTGGCGCCAGTCGAGCACCCGGCCCGGCAATTCATGCTCTGTGGCAAGGTCTTCGAGGATATCGACGCCGGTGGAATAGGCCCCGGTCTTGCCTTTCTTGCCGCCGGGCAGTTCCAGCTTGTCGAAGAGGATTTCGCCCAGCTGCTTGGGGGAGCCCACGTTGAAGTTCTGGCCTGCCAGCTCGTGAATTTCGGCCTCCAGCCCGGCCATTTTCTGCGCGAAGGCGTTGGACATGCGGCTGAGCGTGTCGCGGTCAACCTTGATGCCGTTCATCTCCATGCGGGCCAGCACCGGGATCAGCGGGCGCTCCAGCGTTTCATAGACAGTGGTGACCTGTTTTTCATGCAGGCGCGGCTTGAACAGCTTCCACAGGCGCAGGGTGATATCGGCATCTTCCGCGGCATAGGGCGTGGCGGTGTCAATCGCGACCTTGTCGAAGGTGATGGCGGATTTGCCGGTGCCGATCAGTTCCTTGATGGGGATCGGGCTGTGGCCCAGATATTGCTCTGACAGGCGGTCCATGCCGTGATTGTGCAGGCCTGCATGTAGCGCGTAGCTGAGCAGCATCGTGTCGTCGATAGGCGCGATGGTGACGCCGTAGCGGGCGAAGATCTTGGCGTCATATTTCATGTTCTGGCCAATTTTGACGATGCTGTCATCTTCGAGCATCGGGCGCAGCAATGTCAGCGCCTCGTCGAGCCCCATCTGCCCCTCGGCCAGCGCGTCCGAGCCAAAGAGCCCGTCACCGTCACCCGCCCTATGGGCGAGCGGCACATAGCAGGCCTCGCCCGGCTCCACACAAAGCGAGATGCCCACCAGATCGGCGGTCATTTCGTTCAGACCGGTGGTTTCGGTGTCCACGGCGACGTAGCCGCGCGCATAAATCGCGTCGATCCAGGCCTGCAGCGCGGCGGCGTCGCGCAGGGTGGTATAGGTCGCGTCCTTCAGGTCGGGCATCTCGGGCGCATCCGCCACGGGGGCGGGGGCGTCCTCGATCACCGGGGCCTCGACATCGAGCCTGTCAGCGATGCGTTTGGTCAGGGTGCGGAATTCCATTTCCGCCAGGAAGGTCATCAGCTTGGCAGGCTCGGGCTCGCGCACCTCCAGATCGTCGATGGAGAAGGTGATCGGGGTGGCCGTGTCCAGCGTGACCAGCTTCTTGGACAGCTCGATCTGGGCGCGGTGGTTGATCAGCGTCTCGCGGCGTTTGGGCTGTTTGATCTCCTCGGCTCGGTCAAGCAGCTCCTCCAGCGAGCCGTATTCATTGATCAGAAGCGCGGCGGTCTTGATACCGATGCCGGGCGCGCCGGGGACATTGTCGACCGAGTCCCCCGCCAGGGCTTGCACGTCGATCACCCGCTCGGGGCCTACGCCGAACTTGGCCTCTACACCCTCGGCGTCGATACGGTTGTTCTTCATGGCGTCGAACATTTCCACGCCGCCGCCCACCAGCTGCATCAGGTCCTTGTCAGAGGAGATGATGGTGCAGCGCCCGCCCAGTTCGCGGGCCTGAACGGCCAGGGTGGCGATGATGTCATCGGCCTCATAGCCCTCCATCTCCTCGCAGGCGATGTTGAAGGCATGGGTGGCGTCGCGGGTCAGCGGGATTTGCGGGCGCAGATCCTCGGGCATGGCCTCGCGGTTGGCCTTGTATTGGTCATACATGTCATTGCGGAACGTGTGGCTGCCCTTGTCGAAGATCACCGCCACATGGGTCGGCGCGTCGGGGCCTGCATTGTCATCCACATAGCGTTGCAACATGTTGCAAAAGCCCGAGACAGCACCGATGGGCAGCCCGTCGGATTTGCGCGTCAGCGGGGGCAGCGCGTG
>CALFWN010000153.1 GCA_937928335.1 uncultured Litoreibacter sp.
TGGTCAGACCGACAACTCGACCTCCACGCCCAGCGGCGCCAGCGGTGATTTCGACGGTGACAGATGGCTGGCAAGCCTGGGCCTAGAGGGCCGTTGGGATCAGGCGGGCTACACGCTTCTGCCCGGCGTCGATGTGAGCTACGTGCGCGACGAGCAGGACGCCTATACCGACAGCGCCGCTGCATTGGTTGCGGAACAATCCGTCAGCTACACCGATGTCGCCCTCGGGATGGGCATCGAGGTGCCGCTGGACGGCGCGGCCTCGGGGTTCATCGTGACCGGCGGGGTGGCAGGCATCTGGTCCGACACGCGCCAGTCTATTGGTGGCACCACGCTGGAGACCTTCAGCAACGGCGTGCGCGGACGGCTGGATCTGGGCTTCCGCTATGACAGCGGCAAGGGTCTGCAATCCACGGCGAATGTGTTTGTTGACGGGCTTGGCGATGGTGACGCAACCACGCTTGGGGCGACGCTCGGGGTGTTCATGGCGTTCTAGCGGCCCCCAGCCGTCGCTCCCGAATGACCGCGCGCCGCCCTACGGCCTTGTGAAGCGGCCATTGCCGTGCTGTCTGGTCGCTATGCAAGACGCGGCCAAACCCCAAGCCAAACCCACCGAAACGGGCGACACGCTGCCCGGCTTCGCGCTGGCGCTGGTCACCTACCTGTTCTGGGGCGTGCTGCCGCTTTACATGAAGCTGCTCGACCATATCCCGCCCGTCGAGATCGTCGCCCACCGCATCCTCTGGTCGGTCCCGATCGCCGGCGCGGTCCTCATTGCCATGCGTCGCACCGGCAGCCTGATCCCGATGCTCACCTCGCCACGCGCGCTGGCGCTGGCGGCCCTGACCGCGGTGCTGGTGTCGATGAACTGGGCGATCTATGTCTGGGCCATCACCTCCGGCAACGCGCTGGAGGCCGCGCTGGGCTATTACATCAACCCGCTTTTCTCCGTGCTGCTGGGTTTCGTATTTCTGAAGGAGAGGCTGCAACCGCTGCAATGGGTCGCTGTGGCGCTGGCCGCAGGCGCGGTGGCCACGCTGGCATGGGATGCGGGCAAGCTGCCCGTCACCGGGCTGGGCCTGACGCTGACATGGGGCTTTTACGCCTTCTTCAAGCGCAAGCTGGAGATCGGCCCAAATCAGGGTTTCTTCCTTGAGGTGCTGATCCTGTCGGTCCCCTGCCTGATCTACTGGGCCTATCTTGGTGGCACCGGGCAAAGCCATTTCTCGGGCAATCTCTGGCTGATGCTGGGCGCGGGCGCGGTGACCGCCATCCCGCTGATGATGTACGCCAATGCGGCCAAGAAGCTGCGGCTGACGAGCATCGCGCTGATGCAATATCTCACCCCCACCATGATCCTGATCCTGGCGGTGTTCGTCTTTGACGAGCCTTTCGGTCAGGCCCGCGCCATCGCCTTTCCGATGATCTGGGCGGCGCTGGTGCTTTACTCGGTCTCCATGCTAAGGGCGCGGCCATGACAAATGCCATGAGCAGTGACTATACCCCGCCGCAAGACCCGCTCGAGGTGATCCACGAGGATGCGGAGCTCTTGTTGGTCAACAAGCCCCACGGGTTGCTGTCCGTGCCCGGCAAGGGGGAGCATCTGGCCGATTGCCTGATCGCCCGCGTCCAAAAGGCCTTTCCCACCGCGCTGCTGGTCCACCGGCTGGACCGCGACACCTCGGGCGTCATGGTCTTCGCGCTCACCAGGGCGGCGCAGCGCCATCTGGGGCTGCAATTCGAGAAACGCCATACGAAGAAAACCTATGTCGCCCTGGTGCATGGCGCGGTGGCGGAGAAATCCGGCACCATAGACCTTCCGCTGATCGTGGATTGGCCCAACCGCCCCTTGCAGCATGTCAATTTCGAGACCGGCAAACCCGCGCTGACCGACTGGCGGCGCGGCGCGGTCAAGGATGGCATGACAAGGATGCGGCTTTCGCCCAGAACGGGCCGGTCCCACCAGCTGCGCGTCCATATGAAGGAACTGGGCCACCCTATCGTGGGCGATCCTTTCTATTCAGACGATTGGCAGGGCTACCCGCGCATGATGCTGCACGCAGAGAGCTTGAAGCTGCGCCACCCCGAGGGCGGGCGCGGCATGGAGTTCAAGGCCAGGACACCCTTCTAGGCGCCCTTCTAATAGGGGTCTTTCGCCGCGCGGTCATCCGACAGGGACGGGCGCTGATGCGCCAGATGCTCAATCGCGTCGGCCAGATGCACCTCTCCAATCGCATGGTCCCCGGCAGCCACCCGGCGGCGATGCGCCTCGATCATCACATCGGCATGGGTGCAGCCCACGGGCGGCTCGAACTTGTAGCAGGCGCATTCGATCAGGAACCCAAGCGGGTCCTTGAAATAGATCGAGTCCATGAAGCCGCGGTCCTTATGGCCCGAATGCCTGATCCCGCGCGCGTCCAGCCGCTCCGCGATCTGGCGGTAGGTGGCCAGCGACACGTTGATCGCCAGATGATGCACGCAGCCCGCATCCATCGGGGTGCGCTTATGCACCGGCTTGCGGGTCTCATTGGTGAAAATGGTGATCAGCCGCCCGTCGCCGGGGTCAAAATACAGATGCCCCTCGTCGGGGTCGTCCAGATTGGGTTGGTCAAAAATAAACGGCATCCCCATCACGCCTTCCCAGAAATCAATCGAGGTCTGCCGGTCCGCCCCCATCAAAGTGATGTGGTGAACGCCTTGGGACTGTATCTTGCGCATGATCGCTCCTGTGTCGGACGCGTTGAAACTAGCCGGAATTCGCCGAGCCGCAAATGGGTAGGGGGTTACCCCCCTTGATTAATCTGCGCCAGAGGTCCATGTGGGGAAGGCGACGTTACATCTATCGGAATCACTGCTCCTTTCAGGCTCAGTCTAACGATCCAGACATGACCTTGCCGACCTGCCGCATTCCGTGGGCAGTATTTAAGGAGACTTACGATGGCTACTGGCACCGTAAAATGGTTCAACACAACAAAAGGCTTCGGCTTTATCGCCCCTGATGGCGGCAGCAAAGACGTGTTCGTGCACATCTCGGCTGTTGAGCGCGCTGGCCTCACAGGCCTCAGCGACGATCAAAAAGTCACGTTCGATATCGAGCCTGGCCGTGACGGCCGCGAAAGCGCCGTGAACATCGCGCTGGCCTAAAGCCGCGCAGCCCTGATCTTTCAGGGCCTTGGAATTGAAAACGGGGCGCATCGTGATGATGCGCCCCGTTTTCGTGTCCAAAAGGCCGTAGCCGCTATGTCCAGGCGCTCACTGCTTTCACTTCGCAGAACTCTTCCAGCCCGAACACGCCGCCCTCGCGGCCATTGCCCGATTGCTTGTAGCCGCCAAAAGGCGAGCCTTGCGCAAAGCCAGAGCCGTTGGTCTCCACCATGCCCGAGCGCACCCGCCGCGCCACACGGCGACGTTTCTCAAGATCTTCGGTCTGGATATAGTTGGTCAGCCCATAAGGCGTGTCATTGGCCAATGCTATGGCGTGTTCCTCGTCGTCAAATGGCATGATCGACAGGACGGGGCCGAAAATCTCCTGTTTGTAGATCTCCATATCCGGGGTCACATCGACAAAGACGGTGGGGCGGCAGTAATAGCCCCGGTTCAGGTTCTCGGGCCGGCCCACGCCGCCTGCAACCAGCCTGGCGCCTTCCTTGATGCCCTGCTCGATCAGCCCCTGCACCTTGTCAAACTGCGCCTCCGAGACCAGCGGCCCGATATGTTTGCCCTCTTCCGAGGCCGGGCCCACGACGGTCTTGTTGGCCATCTCGATGGCCTGTTCGACCGCCTCGTCATAGCGCGAACGCTCCACCAGCATCCGGGTGGGCGCGTTGCAGGACTGGCCGGTATTGCGGAAGCAGCGCACCACGCCCTGGGTCACGGCCTTCGGGTTGGCATCGGCAAAGATGACATTGGCGCCCTTGCCGCCCAGCTCAAGCGACACGCGTTTCAGCGTCTCGGCGGCGGCGACGGAAATCAGCTTGCCCGCACGCGACGACCCGGTGAAAGACACCATATCCACCTCGGGATGCGCGCTCAGCTGCGATCCCACGCCGGGGCCGTCGCCATTGACCATGTTGAACACGCCCTTGGGGAAGCCCGCCTCGTGGATGAAGTCGGCAAAGAGAATGCCCGACAAGGGCGAGATTTCCGAGGGTTTCAGGACCGTGGTGCAGCCCACCGCCAGCGCGGGCACCACTTTCAGCACGATCTGGTTCATCGGCCAGTTCCAGGGCGTGATCAGCGCGCAAACCCCGATGGGTTCATAAAGCGTGGCCTCCGTCTCGGTATACATGCGGTCAAATTCGAAGCTCTCCAGCGCCTTCAGAAACCCGCCCAGATGCCAGGAGCCTGCGCCAACCTGCTGCGCCCGCGCCAGATCCTGCGGCGCGCCCATCTCCAGCGAGATCGCCTGCGCCATTTCCTCCGCCCGGTCATTATAGACCTCTGACAGCGTTTTCAGCAGCGCGATGCGCTCCTCCCTGGAGGTCTGTGACCATGCCTCGAAACTCGCCCGCGCGGCAGCCACTGCTGCGTTGGTATCGGCCTCGGACCCCAGCGAGATCGTCTCGCAGACCTCCTCCGTCGAGGGGTTGATGACGTCAAAGTCATGCGCCTTGGCCGGGGAGACCCAGGCGCCGTCAATGTAGAAATTCTTCGCGTTTTTCATGTGATGAGATCCTTCTGGCCCGCTTCAGGGCAACATGATCCTCACCTAGCCTATCCGCAACCCCGACTTAACCCGCAGGAGCGACCAGCTTTAGAAACGCCGCGACACGTGTTTCTGCCAATTGCGCGATATGCGCCTCTGACGGCTCCGGCACCGCGCCGATGACCCGCCTGATTTGCGCGTCGCCAATCACCAGCGAGATATACCACTCTGCCGCAATCCGTGGGGAGGCGGCGGTGATCTGCCCCTGTGCTGTCGCCTGTTCCATCAGCCCCGTGACCAAAATCGCAACCCGCTCGCGCCCGATCATGGCCAGAGCCCGCCCCAGCACCCCGGTTTCATCTGCCGCCGCCGCGCGGTTCAGGGCAATCGCGCGCTCTGCCGTCAACGCGCCCAGCAGGGTCGGGGCAAGCTGCCTTAGCGCCGCGACCGGGTCGCTATTGCGGGCAATCACGCCCTCCAGCTGGGCTTGAAACGCCTGCCCATGCCGGTCGATCAGAGCCGCCAACAGCCCCGCCTTATCGCCATACCACCGATAGAGCGTCTCATTCGACGCCTGCGCGGCCTTCGCCACTGCCAGCATCGACGTCCCCGCATAGCCCTTTTCATGCAGGATGACATAGGCGGCCGCTTCGATCTCGGCCCGCCGGGAGAGGCGGCTCTCTGGTTTCATGGCAATAACCGTATCATAATATACGGATTTATAAAGTCCGTAATATAATGTACGGAAATCTAGTTTCGCCTTTGGGGATGTAAATCAAAAACGGGAGGCGTATATCTATCAAGAACCCCAAGCCTCACATATGAAGGAGATCTCTGATGGGCCTGCGTATCAATGACACGATCCCGAACCTGACCGTTGCCACCGACAGGGGCGACATCTCTTTGCATGACTGGGTGGGTGACAGCTGGGCGGTGATTTTCTCACACCCGAAAGACTTCACCCCGGTCTGCACCACGGAATTCGGCGCGGTGGCGCAATTGGCGGATGAATGGGCCAAGCGCGGGACCAAGGTGCTGGGCGTCTCTGTGGACGGGGTCGAGGATCACGTGAAATGGAAAGCCGATATTGAAAAAGTGGCGCAGGCAAAGGCCGAGTTCGCCATTGTCGCCGATGAAGGCCTTGAAATGGCCAAGGCCTTCGACATGCTGCCCGCC
>CALFWN010000154.1 GCA_937928335.1 uncultured Litoreibacter sp.
AAGCGCGGCAAAGACGCAGCGCCGGTCGCGCGGGATCAGCGGCAGGGCGTGTTTCAACACCAGCGCCGGGCCTGCCGCATTGATCTGAAACTGCGCCAAAAGCGCCTCTGGCGTCAGCGTCTTGATCGTCTTCTCGGGTTCTTGCCCTGCGGTGCTCAGTGCCCCGGTGGCCACAAAGATCGTGTCGTAGCTGCCACGAAGCCCGCCCAAACTGTGCGCAATGCTGTCCTCATCCGTCACATCAAGCCCATCCGCGCTGCGCGACAGCCGCGTGACCTCGCCCTCAAGCGCGTCTGCCACCGCGCCACCAATGCCGCCCGACGCGCCGATGATCAAATGTCGTTTCATGGCGCTGGAGGTAACGCAACAGGCGCGGGGGTCAACCGCGATCCAGATGATCAGGCATGACCGGAGTTTTCAGGGGGTTTTCATTTGGGAAGGTGCTTGTATGATCGGCGCCATGTTGAAGATCCTGATCGCCCGCATCCTACTGCTTCTTAGCCTGCGCTGAGCGTGCCTTCCGGCGCGTGCCGCTCAGTAGGACCAGCGCCGGACATCTTCCAGACATCAGCTAAGAGACCAGTCCCATGACAGACAAAAACCGTGTTGTGATTTTTGACACCACATTGCGCGATGGCGAGCAATCACCGGGCGCTACCATGAGCCATGCCGAGAAACTCGAGATCGCGGGCCTGCTGGACGAGATGGGCGTCGATATCATCGAAGCAGGCTTCCCGATCGCCTCGGAGGGAGATTTCGAAGCCGTCAAAGCCATATCCAAGCAGACCAAAGAGGCCGTAATCTGTGGCCTGGCGCGGGCCAATTTCAAGGATATTGACCGCTGCTGGGAGGCCGTGAAACACGCGAAAAAACCGCGTATCCACACCTTTATCGGCACCTCCGAGCTGCACCGCGCGATCCCAAATCTGACAATGGATGAAATGGCCGACCGAATTCACGAGACGGTCAGCCATGCCCGCAACCTGTGCGAAAATGTGCAATGGTCGCCAATGGATGCCACACGGACCGAATGGGACTACCTGTGCCGCGTGGTCGAGATCGCGATCAAGGCAGGCGCCACCACGATCAATATTCCCGACACGGTCGGCTACACCGCCCCCAATGAAAGCGCGGACCTGATCCGCCGCCTGATCGCACATGTGCCGGGCGCGGATGAGGTGGTGTTTGCCACCCATTGCCACAATGATCTGGGCATGGCGACGGCGAATTCGCTGGCGGCTGTTGAAGGCGGCGCACGCCAGATCGAATGCACCATCAACGGGCTGGGCGAACGTGCCGGAAACACGGCGCTGGAAGAGGTGGTCATGGCCATGAAAGTGCGCCACGACATTATCCCTTTCACCACCGGCATCGACAGCACCAAGCTGATGAATATCTCGCGGCGGGTGGCAGCGGTTTCGGGTTTTGCGGTGCAGTTCAACAAGGCTATCGTGGGCAAGAACGCCTTTGCGCATGAAAGCGGCATCCATCAGGACGGGATGCTGAAAAATGCCGAAACCTTCGAGATCATGCGCCCAGAGGATGTGGGCCTGTCCGAGACCAATCTGGTCATGGGAAAACATTCAGGCCGCGCCGCCCTGCGCTCCAAGCTCAGCGAATTGGGTTTTGATCTGGGTGACAACCAGCTGAAAGATGTCTTTGTGCGTTTCAAGGCGCTGGCGGACCAGAAAAAGGAAATCTACGACGAGGACCTCATCGCGCTGATGCAGGTGGGATCGGATGTGGAAGACCGCATCAAGCTGGTAGCGTTGCAGGTTTCCTGCGGGATGGATCTGGAGAAATCAGCAGAGATGTCGCTGAGCATTGATGGCCAGACCCATAGCACGCGCCAAACTGGCGATGGCCCGGTGGATGCGGCTTTCAACGCGGTGAAAGCACTGTTTGAGCATTCCGCCCGGCTGCAGCTGTATCAGGTGAGCGCCGTGACCGAAGGCACTGACGCGCAGGCGACAGTATCGGTGCGGCTGGAGGAAGGTGGCAAGATCGCCACGGGCCAGTCAGCAGATGTCGATACGGTCGTGGCCTCCGTGCGGGCCTATATCGATGCCCTGAACCGGCTCCTGGTGCGCCGCGAGAAATCCGGCGGCGATTTGGCCGAAGTGTCCTACAAGGACGCAGGCTGATCCAAAGGAGCGCTGACGCGCGCAGCTTTTATAGGCGTGGCGGGCGAGGTGAGCCCGCCTTCCAGAAGAATGTGACAATTGTGAGGGGCAGGATTTTGCCTTCGGCGAAGGTATTTTTGAAGCAATGATGGGGGATCAGGCGAAGACCTCCGTGAGGGATTTGGCGGCCTCATCTGTCCCGTAGGGCGTGTTGATCACGAACAGGCCCGAGCCGATCATCCTGTGCCCGTCACGCACCGGGGGGAAGCGGATCTCGTGGCGCAGCGTGCCGGGCAGGGAGGCGCGTTCCAGCCCGCCCAGCATCGGCATATGCGCCCCGCCCTCGAGAATTGGATACCACAGCGCGATGACGCCGATATTCCATTTGCGGTGCAGCTTGAGGATCTGGGCCGGGATGGTCTCATAGTCGGATTTGACCTCATAGCTTGGGTCGATCAGCAGCAGGCCCCGGCGCGGTTCGGGCGGGCAGACCTTATGGGCCATCTCAAAGCCGTCCTGCGGGTGGCATTTGGCCTTATGGGTCATCACCTGCGACAGGGCGGCAAATTCCTGCGGGTGCAGTTCTGCCAGATGCAGCCGATCGCCTTTGCGCAGCAAATGCGAGGCCAGATATGGCGAGCCGGGATAGGCGGCTTCACCATGCTCCGCCCGGATTGCGGTCAAGGCCCGCAGGTAAGGGTGATCCGGCGCAAGACGCTCCAAAAGCCGCGCCCCGGCGGCGGCCTCTCCGGTCTTGATCGCCTCGGGTGCATCCAGCCGGTACAGCCCCCGCCCGGCATGGGTTTCAAGATAGCTCAGCGGTTTGGGCTTGCCCGTCAGATAGTCCAGCATCGTGGCCAGCAGCGCATGTTTATGCACATCGGCCGGGTTTGCGGCGTGATATATATGTTGGTAGGACAGCATAGGCGCTCCTAGCAGACCACACTCTGGCGGAATAGCGCCTTTTGGGTGCCGCGCTCTCTTTAACCCGGGCGCGGGGCTTTCTATAACGGCGCATGAGCCAGCCGGGGTCAATGGATTCGGCGGGACCAACAGTTTGAGCAGGAACACCCACATGGCTATCTTCGGCAGCTTGTTTTCGTCAGATATGGCGATCGACCTCGGTACGGCGAACACGCTGGTCTATGTCAAGGGTCGGGGCGTGGTCCTCAATGAGCCCTCCGTGGTGGCCTATCACACCAAGGCGGGCCGCAAGGAGGTCTTGGCCGTGGGCGAGGACGCCAAGCTGATGCTGGGCCGCACGCCGGGCAGCATCGAGGCAATCCGCCCGATGCGCGAGGGCGTGATTGCCGATTTTGACACTGCCGAGGAGATGATCAAGCATTTCATCCGCAAGGTGCATAAACGCTCCACATTTACCAAGCCCAAGGTCATCGTCTGCGTGCCGCATGGGGCAACCCCGGTTGAAAAACGTGCCATTCGCCAATCTGTGCTGGGCGCGGGCGCACGCAAGGCGGGGTTGATTGCCGAGCCCATTGCGGCGGCCATCGGGGCGGGAATGCCGATCACCGATCCGACCGGCAATATGGTGGTCGATATCGGCGGCGGTACGACAGAGGTGGCGGTGCTGTCTCTGGGTGACATCGTCTATGCCCGCTCCGTGCGCGTCGGCGGCGACCGGATGGACGAGGCGCTGGTCAGCTACCTGCGCCGCCATCACAACATTCTGGTCGGTGAAAGCACGGCGGAGCGGATCAAGACCTCTATCGGCACCGCGCGAATGCCTGATGACGGGCGCGGCGCCTCGATGCAAATCCGGGGCCGCGACCTGCTGAACGGCGTGCCCAAGGAGACCGAGATCAATCAGGCGCAGGTCGCCGAGGCGCTGGCCGAGCCGGTGCAGCAAATCTGCGAGGCGGTGATGACCGCGCTGGAAGCCACGCCGCCCGATCTGGCCGCCGATATTGTTGACCGGGGCGTGATGCTCACTGGCGGCGGCGCGCTTTTGGGGGAACTGGACCTGGCGCTGCG
>CALFWN010000155.1 GCA_937928335.1 uncultured Litoreibacter sp.
TTTCAGCCATGGTGGAATTGGAGTTCATCTATGAATAAGATATTCGCACCCGCACTTCTGTCCCTACTCCTCGCTGGATGCAGTCAGGGGATTGGATCTTCAAGCACAGCTTTGCTTGTTGAAGATATTGAGGACATCGAGCTGCCCCGGTCAGCTTTCTGGAGATTGTCATCGGCTATGTGGGCGCAGCGGCAACCAAGGCGCTGTTCATTGGAGTGGTTATCTTTGTCACCGCACATTTCTTTGTGGAACTGCCGGTCGCCCATCCTTTGGCGATGGTGGCGTTTCTGCTTTTGACCTGCCTCAGCTTCGCGCTGCTGGGGTTCATCATTGGCATCTGGGCGCAGAACTTTGAGCAGCTGCAGCTGATCCCCCTTCTGGTGATCACGCCTTTGGTGTTTCTGGGGGGCTCTTTCTACTCTGTCTCCATGCTGCCGCCGGTCTGGCAGACGGTCACCATGTTCAACCCGGTCGTCTACCTGATTTCGGGCTTCCGTTGGGCGTTCTTCGGCACCGCTGATGTGCCCATCGCGGTAAGCCTGCTGGCGATAGCATTGTTCACCGGGGCGTGCCTGGTGGTGATCTGGTGGATTTTCAAAACCGGGTATCGCATCAAGAGCTGACGTGCCATGAGCGCGCAGCGCTAGGAGCCGGTCGCGAGCAACTCATCAAGCTGTTTGGCGAACCAGCCACGCGGGATGAAATGCCCGCGCGGGTGTTGGTCGAACACCACCTTGCCGGAGGCGCAATCAGCCCAGATTGTCCGCGAGAACGTATCCTTCTCGGTTGTGGAATAGCTGTCTGTGCCGGTGGGTGCGCCGCAACCCAGCGTGCGGCGCCACAAGGCCACCGGGTATAGCTCGTCGCCATCGGGCCCATAAGGGTAATCGAGGACCGTGTCGCGCAGCCCGTGGGTGTGGCGCACCTCGGCGGGTATGGTCTCGCAGCTTTCCTCCTGATCGAGCGTGCCTGACACCGCCAAAAGCGCGCGGACATCCTCGCCGTTTTCGCATGAATAGCGCCATGCCATTGCCGAGCCCCAGGAGTAGCCGGAGACAAATATCTGGCTGCGGTCAATCGGGTAACGCTTGGCCGCGTCCTCGATCACAGCGGCGGCGAATTCCGTATCAGGGCTGCCGGGGTTCCAGAAATCCCATGATTTGCCCAGCCCGTTGGGGGCAAGCAGCAGCACGCCGCGCTTGCGCGTCGCGCCCGATATTCGGCCATGTTTGACGATCAGCGTGCCCTGCCGCGCCCAGCCGTGGAAATGCAGCATCACCGGCATCGGGGTCACACCATCCCAATCATCAGGCACTTTGACATGGTAAGATCGATCCCCCAGCAGGCAGGGGGTCTGGTCAACGCAGTCCTGCTGCGCCAAAGCCATGCCGGGCAAGGCTGCAAGGAACGCCAGGGCGATGAGGGTTGCTATGCCGCGCATCAGCGGGAACTCCTTCTGGCGAATATCTCATCAGCCATAGCGCAGCCCGCAGCAAAGTTGATCTCACATATCCGTCAGTGTCAGGGCCTCAGCTTTTCCGGGGTTTCAGGATGAGCGAGCCAAAGTAATTGGACACCACGCCCTCGCTGTTATGGGTGGTCGACATGCCGACGGTCATCACCTGCTTGCGCCCATCGGCGGTGGTGATGTTGAAATCGTCCTGGTAGGGCTCGCCGGTCGCAAGCGTGTTCTCGCGATGCTTCAAAAAGCGCTCCTGATCGGCACGGTCTACCATCGAATGGATCAGCTTGAAGCTCGCGGTCTTGCGCGGGTCAACCCTGAGCAGCCGATAGGTGCTGGGGCTCCAATAGGCCCGGTCCGCCAGAACATCATAGGAATAAAAACCGATATTCTGATGGTCTACAAGAATTTCCAGCTCGGACAGCCGGTTTTCTTGCGCAATTTCGTCTGTGATATCGCGGAAGGACCCCACCAGTGCCGGCGCCTCTCCCTTCGGTCGCTGAACAGGTTCGGCCAGCGCCTGCACCCAGGTCGCCACACCGTCAGGGCGCAACAAGCGCGCGCGGAAAGAATAGCCGCGGTTCTCTGACAGTGCCTGTTCAACCAGCTCCTGCACCATCTGGCGATCATCGGGATGGTAGGCATTAAGGCCATCTTCCAAGGCCGGCGCGCCATCCTCGGGGCGTAGCCCGTGAATTTCAAAGACCTTGTCTGACCAGTGCAGCTCCCTGGTTGTCGGGTCGAGCCGCCAATACCCGGTATTTGCCAGGCTCTCGACCAGCTTCAGCGAATTGTTGGAGATGTCGAGGATCTCGGCGGCGTTCACGATTTCGGTGACGTCATTGGCCAGCACCACAACATTCAGACGCCCGCTGGTGGGATCGGTATAGGCGTGGCGCATCCCGCCCAGCCAGACCATATGCCCATCGGGATGGGTCAGCTGAAAAGCCTCGTCATGCTTCTTGCCTCTGAGCAATTTGCTGAGCCCATTGTCCGTGTCGATATTGGCCTGTGTCAGCGCTTGCTGGACCGGCTGCCCAAGCAGCTTCTTCTGGGAATGCCCCAAGAGGTCAGCCATCCGGGCGCTGACACGTGTGATCGCGCCTTCCTCATTGTGCTGCAGCAGATAGACCGGGGCCTTGCTGAGCAATTGTTGCAGCTCGGCGGCCAGAGACTGGGTCGCGGGCGAGCGCAGGAAGACAAGCGTTGTGCCGATCATCTGACCGGCCTCGCCTGCAAAAGGCGCGCATTGCAGTGAATAGGGGCCGTCTTCCGTCTCGAAGTCATGGGTGATTGTCGTGCCCAATTGGAGCGCCTGATTGCAAATCTCCACCATGCGGGGGAAGCCGTCCGGCAGGCTGATCTGGCTCAGATGCGGATTGCGCAACGGGTTTGAGATGCCGAAAAGCTGCATGGCCGCCTTTGAAGCCCGCGCAACCTGCAAGGCGTTGTCCAACACGAGAAGCGGGATCGGGACGTTGCCCAAAAGCGAGCCCAGCTCGGCGTTCAACCCCATCAGTTCGGCGGAGTTGACCTGCAATTCTTCATTGACCGTGATCAGTTCTTCATTGGTCGATTGCAGCTCTTCGTTGGAGGTCTCAAGCTCTTCATTGGTGGCCTGCAATTCCTCATTGGTTGATTGCAGCTCTTCGTTGAGCGCTTGCAGCTCCTCGTTCGAGGTTTCCAGCTCTTCGATGGTCTGTTGAAGTGCCTCGCGGGTGGTGGCCAGCTCGTGGTCCAGCTCGCGCAGGTGAGCATCGGTCATCTCGATAGCCGGGGAATCTGTGTCGGTCGGCAGTTTGGCAAAATCGGCTTCTGACCATGAATTGATGACAATCAGCGCAAGCCGCTCGTCCAAGGAGGGCACCTGTATCGGGATCACCTCAAGGCGGATCATCCGGGTCTCTGTCCCGACCTCCAGGGAATGCTTGGCCCCTACGCGCCGCTGGTCATGTTTCAGCGACAGTGTAACCAGACTGCGGGCCTCTTCGCGGAACGGAGATTTCAGCAGACTCAACTGCAGGTTGAGCGTCGAGTCCTCAGACAGGTTCACATAGGGTGTGATGTCGCCGTAAACGCGCAGAAAACTGTGATCGCCCGACACCAGAATGGAGTTTTCACCAAGCGAGCGGGCCAGCGCGTCGAACATGAGCCTCTCGGCCTGAATGGCAGGCGCGTCCGCGGTGACGCCAATTTTGCGGGGCGTGCGGGTGGCGAACGGCTTCCACGTGCTTGGAAAGGCCTTGGCCCCAATCTGGTCGGTTTTGCGCAACACCCTTTTGCGGAAGATATGCGGCTTGCCATCAGCCTCAAGAAACAGCTGATCCGACCCGGCCACGGTCTCCGCAGTGCCGACAAACAGATAGGCCCGCTCTTTCATGGCATAATGCAGCCGGGAGAAAACCTTACTTTGCAACTTGGCGTTGAAATAGATCAACAGGTTGCGACAGCAGATCATATCCATATGCAGAAATGGCGGATCCTGACACAGGTTATGGTCGGAAAACAGCACCACTGCACGCAGCGCCTCGATAACGCGCACGCCCTCAGATTGCTGGATGAAATACTTGTCCGCCAGATCTTTTGGCACATCCAGCAACGCCCCTTGCGAGTATTGCCCGCGCCGCGCGTATTCAAGCGCCACGCGGTCGATATCTGTCGCAAATATCTGGGTCTTGGACTGGACCAGCTGGGCGGCGCCGCCCATCGCCTCGGCCAGCAGCATGGCGATGGAGTAGACCTCCTCGCCGGTGGCGCAACCCGCGACCCAGATGCGCAA
>CALFWN010000156.1 GCA_937928335.1 uncultured Litoreibacter sp.
GCCTGACGCCGTTTGAAAGCGGCCCGCGCTGCCCGTCTTGCGGCAGCCCGCGGGTGATGTCGCACCCGGAGCTGTTCGATCTGTCCATTGCCCATATGGATTGCGACGCTTTCTATGCCTCGGTGGAGAAACGCGACAACCCAGAGCTGCGCGACAAGCCCTTGATCATCGGTGGCGGGCGGCGGGGCGTGGTGTCGACCGCGTGTTATATCGCGCGGATCAAGGGCGTGCGGTCGGCCATGCCGATGTTTCAGGCCCTCAAACTCTGCCCGGAGGCCGTCATCGTGCGCGGGCGCATGGATATCTATGTCGAGGTCTCGCGGCAGGTCCGCCGTTTGATGGAGGAACTGACTCCTTCTATTGAGCCGCTGTCGCTGGACGAGGCCTTTCTGGATTTGACCGGCACCCAGACCCTGCATGGTCAACCGCCCGCCGTGATGTTGGCCCGGCTGGTCAACCGCATGGAAAGCGAGCTGGGCATCTCGGGCTCCATCGGGCTGAGCCATAACAAGTTTCTGGCAAAGGTGGCCTCTGATCTCGACAAGCCGCGCGGGTTCTCGGTGATCGGCAAGGCCGAGACGGATGCCTTCCTGCGCGACAAGCCGGTCTCGATGATCTGGGGCGTTGGCGCGGTGACCCGCGACAGTCTGGAAAAGGCCGGCATCCGCACTTTCGCCGACCTGCTGCGCTGGGACCGCAAGGAGCTGGGCACGCGGTTCGGGTCGATGGGGGACCGGTTGTGGTATCTCGCCCGTGGTCAGGACCGTCGCGCGGTCTCGGCGCATATGCCTGTCAAGGGCATCTCGAACGAGACCACCTTCAATGATGACACGGCCAGCCTCGATATTCTCGACGGGCATCTGTGGCGGATGTCCGAGAAAGTCGCCGACCGCGCCAAGGCCAAATCCATCGCGGGGCGGGTGGTAACGCTGAAGCTGAAGACCTCGGATTTCAAGCTGGTCACCCGGCGTGTCTCGCTGCATGACCCGACGCAGATGGCCGACAGGATTTACCGCACCGCCCGCGATCTCTTTGATCAGGTGGGCGCGCAGGGGCCGTACCGCTTGCTGGGCGTAGGTCTTTCCGAGCTGTGGGATGCCCAGGACGCAGACCGCTCAGGCGATTTGCTGGACCCGCAGGCCAACCAACGCTCTGATGCGGAACGCGCCACCGACAAGATCCGAGAACGCTTTGGCAAAGACGCCATCGTCAAAGGCCGGGCGCTGCGCTAAGCCCCATCACTGCTTCACAAATACCTTGGGGGAGCGGCCCAGGGCCGTGGGGGCAAAGCCCCTTCTTGCTGTTCGGCTTTGCTATTCAGCGGCCAGACGCATTTTGCGGCGGCCAATATCAGAGATCTCGGCAACCACCTTTTCCATAAGCCTGCGGAAGCTGTCGAAATTTCCGTTCGGGCGGACCCGCATCTCGTTCATGTAAAGGGCGCGGTCGATCTCGATCTGGATCGCGTGCTGCCCTCTGGAGGGGCGGCCATAATGCTGGGTGGTGAAGGCGCCGGCAAAAGGCGCGTTGCGGCTGACCCTGAGGCCCGCATCCAGAAAAACCTGCTCGATTCGGTCAACAATAACCCCGTCGGCAGAGGCGCCAAACCGGTCACCCAAGACGACCTCCGGGCGGGGCAGTCCCACTTGCGTCACGGCGTCAACCGCCTCATGCGGCATGGAGTGGCAATCCACCAGAATCGCCTCGCCGAAATCGCGCCTTGTGTTGCCCATCAGCTCGGCCAGCTGGTCGTGATAGGGGCGCCAATATTCCGCGATACGGTCCTGCGCCTCTCGATTTTTCAGCTTGCCGCGATAGATGGCGCGGCCGTTCGATACCACGCGCGGGATCACGCCAAGCCCGCTGGCGATCCGCGGGTTGTGGCTGACCTGGCTGACCCCGTCGATCACCGCCGGGTCCAGCTCGTCGGAGGCCCGGTTCAGATCCAGAAAGGCGCGTGGCATGTTTGCCACCAGAAGCGGCGCGCCGCAGGAGGGCGCGTTGGCGATCAGCATATCCATGAAGGCGTCCTCCGATGAGCGGATCGCCAGCTCATCCAGCACCGATTTGCGCAGGAATGCCCAAGGGTAGTCCCGCCCGCTATGGGGGCTGGCGAAGACCGCGCAGGTGGTCTGCAGATCGGGTCGTGTCAGCTTATAGGCGTCTTTGCGCATCATCACTCCTTCATGCCACAAACTATAGGCCGTTTTATGGCAGCTTCAAAAGCCCTTGAACCACATTCCGACTCCTTCTATAGAGCGCGAACCCCCCGTGCTTTTGGCGCGTCCCTATCGTTGTGGACCGGGTTGGAAATCGGGGGCAGTCGATGGGCGCTTAGCTCAGTGGTAGAGCACTTCGTTGACATCGAAGGGGTCACTAGTTCGAACCTAGTAGTGCCCACCATCGCATTTCCGCCGGTTCGGCCCATCCGGGCCCCTGCCGGCATACTGAAACCTGAAGGCGCAAGCGCGCTGGACGACAATTGGAGAATGACATGAAGGTCAAGAACTCGCTTCGCTCCCTGAAGTCGCGCCACCGGGATTGCCGGATTGTGCGCCGCAAGGGCCGTGTTTACGTGATTAACAAAACCCAGCGTCGGTTCAAAGCCCGCCAGGGGTAAGATCACATTATCGCAGACATGAAAAAGCCGCTCCCTCGGGGGCGGCTTTTTCTTTGGCAGCTGCAACTTGGTGCAGATATTAGAAACGGGCCCCGCATCACCAGGGCCCGTCTGACCCACCGAAATGGGTCACTGGAGATGGATTAACCTGTGGGTCGTCGTCCATCTGGTTGTTTCATTTAGCGCACGATGTTCTCAGCAGGCGAGTCGTTGGTCAGGGCGAAGAAGCGCTGGATCGCCTTGACGTCGACATTGCGGGCCCGGTCGAAGTTCACGCTGTTTTCCGCGGGGCTGTCATTGACCAGCGCCAGACGCTGGGCGGTGCCGATCGGGTCGCCAACAGATGTCTTGCCGACGATGCGCTCAGCGGCAGAGTCGTTGCCCAGTGCAAAGAATTTCTGGGCGTTGGACGTGTCCGCAGCAGCAGGGGCAGCAAGGGACAGGGATACAAG
>CALFWN010000157.1 GCA_937928335.1 uncultured Litoreibacter sp.
TGCTGGTCTGGCTGGCACCGCTCTTGGCCGTGGCGCTCTTCTCCATCAAGCCCGACGCGGATTTCACCACCGGGAATTACTGGGGCTTCCCCTCCAGCTTCGAGGGCTTCACCAATTACGGGCTGGTTTTCGGCTCTGACATGCCGCGTTACATGCTGAACTCGCTGCTGATCACGATCCCAACGGTGATCGGCTGTATCATCCTCAGCTCGATGACCGGCTTCGCGCTGGGCATCTACAAATTCAAGGCCAATATCTGGGTCTTCTTCATGTTCGTGGCGGGCAATTTCGTGCCCTTCCAAATCCTCATGGTGCCGGTGCGCGACCTGACGCTCGACATGGGGCTCTACAACACCATCCCCGGTCTGGTGCTGTTCCACATCGCGTTCCAGACCGGCTTCTGCACGCTCTTCATGCGCAACTTCATCCGCGCATTGCCCTTCGAATTGGTCGAGGCCGCCCGCGTCGAGGGCATTTCAGAATTCCGCATCTTCTGGTTCGTGATCATGCCGCTGATGAAGCCCGCGCTGGCCGCAATGGCGGTGCTGATCTTCACCTTCATCTGGAACGATTATTTCTGGGCGGTGGTGCTGACCCAGGGCGTGGAATCGCAGCCGGTGACGGCGGGTATTACCTCTTTCAACGCGCAGTTCCGTGCGGCATATCACCTGATGAGCGCAGGCTCCATCGTCGCGGCCCTGCCGCCGGTGGCCATGTTCTTCCTGATGCAGAAACACTTCATCGCGGGCCTGACCCTCGGAGCAGTTAAGTAAAATGATCGACGAGACTTTCCAAGCATGGCGCTTGGACGATGTGCGGCAGACGCTGGTGCTGGCCGCACGCCGGACACGGCTGCCTGAAGTTGTCTATTGGGGGCCGCCCTTGCCCAAGGGCGAGGATCTGGGCACGCTTTATCACGCCTATGCGCTCGACGTCACGGGCGGCATGTTGGATGAAAACCCCGACCTGTCGATCCTGCCCGAGGCGTCGCGCACATTTCCCGGCCAGCCGGGCCTGATCCTGCGCGCGCAAGATGGCAGCCCGACACTGCCGAAATTCTGTTTCGACGGTGCGGATGAAACCGCCGACACGCTGACATTGCATTACAAGGACGCGGATTGCGGGCTGCGCTACAAGGCGATCTTCAAGACCGACCCCGACACACGGATCATCACCGCCAAGGCCATGCTCGACAGCGACACGCCCGTCCATCTGCACTGGCTGTCCGCCCCCGTCATTCCCGGCCCTCAGCTCTCGGACGAGATGATCGACGTCGCAGGCCGCTGGACCGGCGAGTTCCAGTTGAACCGCACCGCTTGGTCGCCCGGTATGCGCTACCGCGAGAACCGCACCGGCCGCACCGGCCATGAGCATTTCCCCGGCCTGATCGTGCCCTGTCGCGGTGCCACCAACACGCAAGGCCATGCCTATGCCTTCCACTATGGCTGGTCCGGCGGGCATAAGATGATCGCCGAAGAGCTGCCCGATGGCCGCCGCCAAATCCAGTTCGGCCACGCCGCCCGGATGGAGGTAAATGCAGGCACCCATTTCGAAAGCGCCTCGCTCTATATCACCTTCTCGGATGACGGGCTGAACGGCTGCGCCGTCGCCTTCCAGCGCCACCTGCGCGACCGCATCATCACGCCTGCCAACGACAAGCCCCGCCCCGTGCATTACAATTGCTGGGAGGCCGTCTATTTCGACCACAAGCTCGACGTGCTCAAAGACATCGCCACCCGCGCCGCAAATCTCGGTGCCGAACGCTTCGTGCTGGATGATGGCTGGTTCGGCCAGCGCGATGATGACACCACGTCGCTCTCCGACTGGCAGGTTGATCCGCGCAAATACCCCGACGGCCTCGGCCCGCTGATCGACCATGTCCACGCCGAGGGCATGACCTTCGGCATCTGGTTCGAGCCCGAGATGATCAACCCCGACAGCGACATTCACCGCGCCCATCCCGATTGGGCGCTGGGCTCCGAGGATCAGACCCTGGGCCGCCAGCAAAAGGCGCTCAACATGGGTCTGCCCGAGGTGCGTGACTTTATCTATGACCGCATGGCCGCGATCCTGACCGAATACCCGATCGACTATATCAAATGGGACCATAACCGCGTGCTGCCCGCCCCTGATGCCGATCAGACCCGCGGCTCCTACGCTTTGCTGGATCGTCTGCGCGAGGATTTCCCGCATGTCGAAATCGAAAGCTGCGCGTCAGGTGGCGCGCGCATCGACTTTGGCATCATGAAACGCACGCAACGCGTCTGGCTGTCCGACAGCAACGACGCGCTGGAACGGCTCAAGATGCAGCATAACGCGGCGCTGTTCCTGCCCATGTCCGTCACCGGCTCCCATGTCGGTCCGCGCAAATGCCACACCTCGGGCCGCATCTTGGACATCTCCTTCCGCGCCTGGGTCGCCGCCCAGCGCCATATGGGGTTCGAGATGGACCCCCGCGAGCTGAACGAACATGAGGAGGCCGTCCTCAAAGACGTCACCTCCTGGTGGAAGCACAATCGCGACTGGCTGATCCCCGCAGACATCCTGCGCCTTGACAGCGCCGACCCCGCCGTCATCGCCGAGCAGCAACTGTCCCGCGACGGCTCCCGCTTCGTGATCTTCGCAGGCAAGGCCGAAACCTCGACCCAGATCGCGCCCCGCCCTCTGCGACTGACCCGCCTGTTTCACGACGCGACATATCGCATCCGTCTGATCAACCGCGAAAGCGGCGCACCTGCCACCCTGTCGCGCGGAATGCCCGTTCTGAAGGAAAAAGCCATCGAGGTGTCCGGCGCATGGTTGATGACCCAGGGCGTGACCCTGCCGTGGTCTTTCCCGGAATCCATGTGGGTCCTCGAAGGGGAGCGGCTTTGATGAACAAAACCTTAAGAAATCCGCGCTCGAAAAATGTACAAAATGGGTTTTTGGCCGAAATATTTTACCCCAAAATGTCCCAAAAGGGGGTCTGATGACCGAAATAGCGACTT
>CALFWN010000158.1 GCA_937928335.1 uncultured Litoreibacter sp.
GCAGCACAGGCAAGTCTTGAAAACAGCGTCGTGAACGGCACGCGGATGTGCCGCTGGCTCGACTCGCTGGAATTCACCTCGGGCAAATGCAACGTGTCGATCAAGGCGACCGCGGTTGATGTCAAAATATCGGCCCCGCGCAGCGATGCCGGAGATATCTGCAAGACAATCGCCGGCAAGATGCGCGGTGACGGTGTGAAGTTCGATCGCGGCTGGAGGCTGCGCATCTTCAACCCGACAACCGGCAATTCCCAGACCGCTGAATGTAAGCTTTAGCCTTTCCCCGGCCAACGGGGCAGGCATCTCAAATTATGTAAGACGGGAGGACTACCATGCCAAAAGATGAAGGCATCGGCGCCAGCAGCAAACGGCGCGAGGACCTGCGGTTTCTAACCGGCAAGGGCAAATATACCGACGACATCAACCTGCAGGGGCAGGCCTATGCCTATTTCATCCGCTCGGATGTGGCGCATGGGGTGATCAACTCCATCGACGCCTCCGCAGCAGAGAAAATGCCGGGTGTCGAGAAAGTCTTCACCGCCGCCGATTTTGAAGGCGTGGGCGGTGTGCCCTGCGGCTGGCAGGTGACCGACCGCCACGGCGAGGTCATGCAGGAGCCCAAACACCCCGTACTGGCCGAAGGCAAGGTGCGCCATGTGGGCGATCCCATTGCAGTGGTTGTGGCCGACAGTCTGGCCGAGGCGCGGGATGCGGCGGAAGCCGTCGAGATCGACATCACCGAACTGCCCGCCGTGCTCGATATGAAAGAGGCGCTGAAAGACGGTGCGACCAAGGTGCATGACGAGCTGAGCTCGAACCTGTGTTATGATTGGGGCTTCGTGGAGGAAAACCGCGACGCGGTGGACGCCGCCATCAAAGGCGCGCATCACGTCACCACGCTTGAGCTGAAGAACAACCGTCTGGTCGCCAACCCGATGGAGCCGCGCGTCGCCGTGGCTGAGTTTGACAGCTCCACCGATGAACATACGCTCTACACCACCTCCCAGAACCCGCATGTGATCCGCCTGTTGATGGGGGCTTTCGTGCTGGGCATCCCGGAACACAAGCTGCGCGTCGTGGCGCCGGATGTGGGCGGCGGTTTTGGCGCGAAAATCTTCCACTATGCAGAAGAGGCGTTTTGCACCTTCGCCGCCAAGGCGGTGGGCCGCCCGGTCAAATGGACCGCGTCGCGCTCCGAGGCGTTCATGTCGGACGCGCATGGCCGCGACCACGTCACCAAGATCGAGCTGGCAATGGACAAGGACGGCCATTTCCTTGCCCTGCGCACCGACACCCATGCCAATATGGGCGCGTATCTGTCGACCTTCGCGCCCTCCGTGCCGACCTGGCTGCATGGCACTTTGATGGCGGGCAATTACAAGACCCCGCTGATCTATGTGAACGTCAAAGCGGTCTTCACCAACACGGTGCCGGTTGACGCCTATCGCGGCGCAGGCCGGCCCGAGGCCACGTTCCAGCTGGAGCGGGTGGTGGACAAGGCGGCCCGCGAAATGGGCATCGACCCGGTTGAAATCCGCCGTCGCAACTTCATCACCGAGTTTCCCTACGCCACACCCGTCGCGGTGGAATATGACACCGGTGACTATCACGCGACGATGGACAAGCTGCTGGAGATGTCCGGGCGCGCAGGCTTTGATGCCCGCGCCGCCGAGTCCAGGAAAAACGGCAAGCTGCGCGGCTTCGGCATCGCGCATTATATCGAGGCCTGTGGCATCGCACCCTCCAACCTCGTGGGCCAGCTTGGCGCCCGCGCGGGTCTCTATGAAAGTGCCACGGTCAGGGTCAATGCCACCGGCTCCATCTCCGTGATGACCGGCTCGCATTCCCACGGGCAGGGGCATGAGACCAGCTTTGCGCAGGTGGTGGCCGACATGATCGGCATTGACGAGGCGCAGATCGATATCGTGCATGGTGACACGTCCAAAGTGCCGATGGGCATGGGCACCTACGGGTCCCGCTCCATCGCCGTGGGCGGCTCCGCGATGGTCCGCGCGACGGAGAAGATCATCAACAAGGCCAAGAAGATCGCGGCCCATCTGATGGAGGCCTCCGAAGGCGATATCGAGCTGAAAGACGGCGCATTCACCGTCGCAGGCACCGACAAGTCGGTGGCCTGGGGGGATGTCACGCTGGCGGCCTATGTGCCGCATAACTACCCGCTTGAGGATATCGAGCCGGGGCTGGAGGAAACTGCCTTCTACGACCCTGCCAATTTCACCTACCCGTCGGGCGCCTATGGCTGCGAGGTCGAGGTTGATCCCGAGACCGGCAAGGTCACGGTGCTGGGCTTCTCGGCAGCGGATGATTTCGGCAATATCATCAACCCGATGATTGTCGAGGGTCAGGTGCATGGCGGGCTGGCGCAAGGCATCGGGCAGGCGCTGGTCGAGAACTGCGCCTATGACGAGAACGGCCAGCTCTTGTCGGGGTCCTATATGGATTACACCATGCCCCGCGCCGATGATCTGCCGATGTTCACCGTCGACCATTCCTCGATCACGCCGTGCACGCATAACCCGCTCGGTGTGAAAGGCTGCGGCGAGGCGGGGGCCATCGGTTCCCCTCCTGCTTTGGTCAACGCGGTGGTCGATGCGCTGCAACGCGGCGGCCATACGACTGTCACCCATATTGATATGCCCCTGACGCCTGACCGCGTCTGGGCGGCGATGAACAGCTAAGTCGGAAGGATAGATTATGTACGACTTTGAACTCACAAAACCCGGCAGCATCGCGGATGCGGCCAAAGCCCTTGGCGGCGGGGATGCGCAGGCGTTGGGGGGCGGGCAGACGCTGATCCCCACGCTCAAGCAACGCCTCGCCAGCCCCACCACGCTTGTCAGCCTCGCGGGCCTGTCCGAGATGGTCGGCATCTGCAAGGATGATGCGGGCCGCCTTTGCATCGGCGGGGCCACCACCCATGCCGCCGTGGCGGCGGATGGCAGCTATCAGGGCCTCTCTGGCCTGGCGTCTCATATCGGTGATCCGGCGGTGCGCAACCGTGGCACCATTGGCGGCTCGCTGGCCAATAACGATCCCTCCGCCTGCTACCCGGCGGCGGCGCTTGGGTCGGGGGCCACCATCGTCACCAACACGCGCGAGATCGCGGCGGATGACTATTTCCAAGGCCTGTTCGAGACTGCGCTGAACGAGGGGGAGATCATCACGGAGGTCAAATTCCCGATCCCCGAAAAATCGAACTACCAGAAATTCGTGCAACCCGCCTCCCGCTTCGCGTTGGTCGGCGTGTTTGTCGCGAAATATGCAGATGGCGTGCGCGTCGCGGTGACCGGCGCATCCGAGGAAGGCGTTCACCGCTGGACCGCCGCCGAGGAGGCGCTGACTGCAAACTTCTCGGCAGAGGCCATCGCAGGGCTTGATGCGCCCAGCGCCGACGGCATGATCAATGACCTCCACGGCTCCGGCGCATATCGCGCCCATCTGGTGAAGGTTATGACAGGCCGCGCGGTTACAGCCGCGGCATAGGCCGGGTTTCCAACCCATCAGCCCAGACAGACCAAAGGCCCCATGCCCCTCGCATGGGGCCTTTTTCATCGCAAAAACTCTCGTGGAAAATCAATATTCTAACCCCTGTCACCCTTCTAAATGAGGTACGCACCTCAGAAATTTCTAGACTTGAGGTGCGTACCTCAAATAGCGTGATCCCATGTTGAAAGATTCGGCCAGACCCAAGAGCCGGACACACTGGGAGGATTACAAATGAAATCAATACAACTGGCATCCGTCAGCGCATTAAGCATGGCTGCGGCATCACTTGGCTCGGCGGCACAGGCCGAAGACCTGACCCTGTGCTGGGCCGCCTGGGATCCGGCAAACGCGCTGGTCGAGCTGTCCAAAGAGTTCGAGGCCCAGTCGGGCCACACCATGAGCTTCGAGTTCATTCCCTGGCCCAATTTCGCCGACCGTATGCTCAACGAGCTGAACTCCGGCGGCAAGCTGTGCGATCTGCTGATCGGCGACAGCCAATGGATCGGCGGCGGTGCCGAGAACGGCCATTACGTCAAGCTGAACGACTTCTTTGATGCCGAAGGCATCAGCATGGATGATTTCGCTGAGGCCACGGTCTACGCCTATTCCACATGGCCCAAAGGCACGCCAAACTATTATGCGCTGCCTGCGATGGGCGATGCAAATGGCTGGTTCTACCGCAAGGACTGGTTCGCGCGGGACGACATCAAAGCTGCCTTCAAAGAGGCCACAGGCCGCGATCTGGCCGAGCCCAAGACCCAGAAAGAGCTGCTGGAAATCGCGCAGTTCTTCCAGGGCCGCGAGATTGACGGCAACACTGTTTATGGCGCCTCCATCTTCACGGAGCGTGGCTCGGAAGGCATCACGATGGGTGTCACC
>CALFWN010000159.1 GCA_937928335.1 uncultured Litoreibacter sp.
TCTCGGGCCGTGTTGCAGCAGCGCGTGAATTCAAGGCCGGGGCATTTCATGCCGCCTGCGTTGTTAGACAGCCAATTTGATGCTTTGGAACCGCTGGCACCTGACGAATGGGGAGGGCGGATTGATATCTCCAGGCCTTACCTTGATGTAGTGGCCCAGTCAGAGAGCTATGTTTGGGAGACACTGATATGAGTGAGAAAATTGCCTTGATTGGTGCAGGTGCAATGGGGGGGGCAATTGGCACAAGACTGTTGGACACAGGGAACGTCTTGAAGGTTTTCGACCTCGACCCTGAAAAAGTCTCGGCTCTGGTTGATAAGGGCGCGGTTGGCGCCAGCACCGCCGCCGATGCCGCTAGCGATGTTGATTTTGTTATCACAAGCCTGAACGCGTCGCGCATCGTTGGGCTTGCCGCTTTCGGCAAGGATGGCATCGTTGAAGGTGCCGCAGAAGGGACCGTGATTATCGACATGTCCTCAATCGAGCCTGACGCCACGCGCAAGTTTGCCAAGATGGCATCGGAACGTGGCTTGGCTTGGGTTGATAGTCCCTTGTCTGGTGGAGCACCCAAGGCGTTGATCGGCGAGTTGACCCTCATGGCTGGTGGTGATGCCGGCGACGTGGAGCGAGCGCACAAGGCGCTTCGCCACGTTGCATCGAATTATACCCATATGGGGCCGAGCGGGGCAGGGCAGACGACGAAGCTGATCAATCAGGTCCTGTGCGGTCTCGGGTTTCTTGCCGTCGCCGAAGCGACACAGCTGGCGCTGGATGCGGGCGTTGATGCAGGAAAAATCCCGCAGGCGTTGAAAGGAGGTCGAGCCGATAGTGCCTTGTTGCAGGAATACCTGCCGCGCTTTGTCTCCAAGGATTATCGCCGCACCGGTCGGATCGACAACATGGTTAAGGACCTCAACGCGGTAAATGATCTTGCACGCCAGACAGGTACGTCCATGCCGATGACGGCGCTTTGTGGCGAGATCCATAGAATGCTTACCGCAGCAGGATGGGGTGGTGAAGATCAGGCTGCGGTGATGGAATTTTTCAAAGGCGCGAAAGAGGAGCCACAGACATGATAACACGATTTGCTTTATTCGAAGGGTCTATCAAGCCGGGGCAGGTGCAGGCTTTCCGTCAAGCTGTGCGCGAACAACTTGTACCGCTCTGGACGCAATTCCCGGGCAATACCGACGTGCGTGTCATGTTCAGCGAAGACCGCGACGAAGGAGCGCCGGAGTTTCCGTTGATCCTGGCCATCAGCTATCCTGATGCGGCCACGATGACCGCTGCTCTGGACAGTCCCGCACGTTTTCAGTCAAAAGACGTAACAGGCCAGATCGTGGCTGAGTTTTTTGATGGGCGTATCCATCATCACGTGACGGAGCGGCATGAATACAAGTCCTAAGCCCCTATGAGCGCGCGCGTCACAATGCGTGACGTTGCGCGGTTGGTCGGTATGTCCCCTATGACCGTGTCGCGTGCATTGCGCGATGACCCGACTGTAAGCAAGACGACACGTGCCAAAATCACGCAGGCCGCGCAGCAGATGGGTTATGTCTATGACACCACGGCGCAGGCCTTTCGGACGCAGAAAAGCGGGTTTGTCGCTGTAACGCTGCCGTCACTGAACAACGCGAATTTTGCAGAGACGTTCCGCTCGCTTTCCGATGATCTAGAGACCACGGGGCTACAGCTCCTGCTGGGGAGCACCAATTATAGCGTTCAAAAAGAAGAGCAATTGGTTCGCCAACTGTTGGCCCGCAACCCAGAGGCGCTGGTTCTGACAGGGGGCTTTCACAGCCAAACCACGCGTGATCTGATCAAAGCTGCAGCACTGCCTGTCGTGGAAATGTGGGATTTGCCGGAAAACCCATTGGGGCATATCGTCGGGTTCTCCAATGCTGATGCTATGACGCCCATCGTAGACCATCTTGTGCAAACCGGACGGCGCAAGCTGGCCTTTGTCGGTGCATCAGAAGGGTCAGACATGCGAGGTGCTGAAAGGCGCGAGGGTGTTCTCGAAGCGGCACGTCGCCATGGCTTGCCGAAAGTGACGATCATCGACGCAGGACCAGCGCCCGTATCCATGCGGCACGGGCTTGCGGCAATTGAGCGACTAAGCCGCGAGATTGCCCAATTTGACGCATTGGTCTGTGTGTCTGATCCTGTTGCCTTTGGATGTCTAAGTGCTTTGCAGCGCATGGGGCTTCGCATTCCCGATGATATCGCAGTGACTGGCTTTGGCCATTTTGAAGTGGCAAAAATCTCAAACCCTCAAATCACGACCATGAATGTCGAGGCGGGGCGTATCGGGCGTGAGGTCGTCTCTGTCTTGGGGGGCGTTTTTGACAATGCGACGAATACGCCAATGCGGGTCGATGTCGGGCGCACCATGATACACGGCGGGTCGACCTAGCTGTCGTTGTTGCGCACGGTCGATCCGGGTATCAGGCGAAATCCGATATCATGGCAGCTGTTGACCGGCTCTCCGGTGAGACGGGCCATCATCATCTCGGCGGCGCGTTGTCCCAGTTTCAGATGTGAGACATGGCAAGATGTAAGACGGCGGTTCATGACGGATGCGATTGGCAGATCGCCCCAACCTGCAATTCCAATATCAATTGGCACATTCAGACCTTTGCCCACACAATACTGGAGCCCGCCAAAAGCCATCGCATCATTCTGGTAGTAGATACACTCGACATTATTCTTTGCAGCCAGCAGTTGTTCAGTGCCGTAAAATCCGGGATAGAAAGTTGCTGTATCATGCAAGCAAAGCTGTTTGACGACGGCACCTCCCGCCCCCTCGACCGCTTTGCAAAACCCGTTCAGTCGTTCCGTCGCTGCATTCGCTGTATCATGCGATGTGCCAACATAGCCGACGTCGCTATACCCCAAAGAGGTCAAATACCGCCCCATGTCAAAGCCGCTGTCAAAGTGATTGATGCCAACACTCATGTCCAATGGGCTGGAATTGAGATCCCAAATCTCAACGATTGGTATGCCGGAATTGCGCAACATGTCGGTTGCGCGTGGAGAATGGTAGCGCCCGGTCAGGATCAATCCGGCGGGCTGCCAAGACAGAACGGTACGTATCCAGTTTTCTTCCTCGTGCAAGGTGTGCTGAGTCAAACCCAAAACCGATTGATATCCAAAGGAGCCCAGCTTGCGGTCAATGCCTTCCAATACCTGCGCGAAAACTTCATTACCCAAGTCTGGAATGGACACGCCCACGAAGGTTGAACTTTGATCACCCGCAAAAACCGTAGCCAATCGATTCGGCAAATACCCAAGCGCGTCAACTTGGGCCAAAACCTTCGCCCGTGTTTTCTCTGAATATCCGCCTTCTTCACGCAATACGCGACTTGCGGTCATTTTCGAAACACCAGCTGCGTGCGCAACCTCACTTAAGCTTACCTTGCTGTTTTTGCTCATCTAATTCTAATTTTCTGCTGTTTTACGTTACGGGTAACTTAGCGCTTGACAGGGTGACGTTTCTAACCTGATGCTAGTCCAGCGTTACGGGTAACTCAACAGGCAGCTTGAGGAGCAGGCGCGGGAGGAATTGCCATGCCAAACCTGCAATCAGGTTTGTTCTTTGATAGTATCGACAAGCATTTTGGTGGCACTTATGCGCTGAAAGACGTGTCGCTATCGGTCGGTCGTGGCGAGATCGTTGCTTTGCTTGGTGAAAACGGTGCGGGCAAATCAACCTTGATCAAAGTGCTGGGCGGTATTCATACAGCTGAGGCTGGGCAGGTTTTGATTGATGGTGCGCCCTACCAGCATAAGCCCGCAGGCTTCGGTGAACGCCAGAAGGTAGCGTTTATCCATCAGGATCTGGGGCTGATCGAATGGATGACTGTTGCCGAGAATATTGGGCTGGCACTCGGCTTCTCGCGCAAGAACGGCCTGATCAATTGGTCGCAAGTTGACCATTTTGCAACGGAAGCCCTCAAGAAGGTCGACTGCGATTTTGATCCATCTTCGCGTGTCGAGGACCTGAGCCGCACCGAGAAATCGCTGGTTGCCATCGCACGTGCTTTGGCTGTCGATAGCGAATTTCTTGTGTTGGATGAACCCACCGCGTCCTTGCCTGCCGATGAGGTTGAGCGTCTATTTGCGGCTATCCGGCCTTTGCGCGAAAAAGGTGTAGGGATGATCTATGTCTCTCACCGATTGGATGAGATTTTCCAGATTGCTGACCGCGTGGCTGTTTTGCGCGATGGTGCAATGGTTGGTATGCGCGCCATCGAACACACAACACCCGAAGAGTTGGTTCAGAAGATCGTTGGTCGCAAAACCCGTGAAACAGTTAAGGCAATGCGGGACATCGGCGCGCCTGTCTTGTCGGTCCGCAACCTCGAAGTCGAGGGGATGCAGAGCCTCGATTTTGATCTTCAGGAAAATGAAGTCCTTGGATTGGTTGGATTGCGCGGCGCAGGGCATGAGGTGATCTCGCGCGCGCTATTTGGGCTCGCCTCATTTCAGGGAGAAGTCTTGTTGAACGGCAAGACGCCTGATCTGTCCAATCCACAACGTGCTCTTAATGCTGGTGTGGGTTTGGTTGCCAAGGACCGTACCGAAGAATCTGTCGCGATGAGCCTTAGCATACGTGAAAACACGTTTCTAAACCCCGAAGGGGTTGGCCGCAAAATCCTGAGCTTTCTCTCGCCAAGCGATGAGGCGGATCAGGCCGCCGCAATTGGTGCCGAGCTTGGTCTGTCACCGAATGATCCATCGCTCGCTATCGAGGCATTGTCCGGAGGCAACCAGCAAAAGGTTGTGATCGGTCGCTGGTTGGCTACGAACCGAAAGCTGCTGATTTGCGAAGATCCCACTGCCGGTGTCGATGTTGGTGCCAAGTCTGAAATTTACGCATTGCTGAACCGTGCACTTGGCGAGGGGGTCGCAATCTTGATCATGTCCACCGATTTTGAGGAAATTGCAGCGATCTGCCATCGGGCCATTGTATTCAGTCAGGGCAAGATCGCAGACGAGTTGAGCGGCACGCGATTGACCACCGAAAACCTTATTCAATCAGCTTCGGCTGGAAACATCACATCAGCAGGGAGCAGTGTTGATGCAATCGCTTGAATCTGGCGCTTTGGAGCCGACCAAAGCCGAATTGAAAGGCCTGAGCACAGGCAAACGTATCATGCGGTTCTTGCCGGTATACGGCCTTGTTATTCTGACGGTGTTTCTGATCGGTCTGTTTTCGCTGCTGTTGCCGAACACTTTCCCGACGATGTTGAACCTGCGTTCCATTATTTCTGACAAGGCAATCATTGCACTTTTGTCACTGGGGGCGATGATCCCGATGGCAGCGGGGCGCATCGACCTGACGGTAGGGTACGGGATTGTCTTATGGCACATCCTGGCGATCAGCCTTCAGACCATGTTGGGTCTGCCTTGGCCCATTGCTGTGGCAGTTGTGCTGATACTCGGCGCTGTCACGGGTTTCCTGAATGGCTGGCTCGTTGAGGTCGCCAAGATCGACAGCTTCATTGCGACGCTAGGCACCGGGACAGTTCTTTATGCGCTTGCCCTGTGGCATACCGGCGGCCGGCAGATGGTGGGCTTGCTTCCAGACGGGTTCTACGCGCTCAACACCACATTCGTTTTCGGGCTGCCCATCACCGCATATTATCTTGTCGTGATTACCGTCGTGATGTGGATTGTTCTCGAATACACGCCGGTTGGCCGATATCTCTATGCCATCGGGGCCAATCAACGCGCGGCCCAGCTCAACGGCATTCCAACGCGCAAATACGTTGTCGGTGCCTTCGTGGCCTCTGGCACCATGACGGCGCTGGCCGGGGTTCTGCTCGCCTCAAAACTGCGGATCGGGCAGGCGTCAGTCGGGCTGGAGTTTTTGCTGCCAGCTTTGGTTGGGGCGTTCCTCGGATCGACGACCATCAAACCAGGTCGGGTCAATGTCTGGGGCACCGTGGTTGGTGTTGCCATTCTGGCAGTGGGCATCTCGGGCATTCAACAATTCGGCGGCTCCTTCTGGGTTGAGCCGCTGTTCAATGGGGTAACTCTGCTGATCGCCATCGGCATCGCAGGCTACGCACAGCGCAAGAAAAGTACAGACAAGCGCTGAGATTTCAGATGCAAAGGGAGGAAATCAACATGAAAAAGAGAACTTTTATCGCAGGCCTTTTGGCGACGACGATGATGGTTGCCGCACCAGGTTTCGCGGCAGATTGGGACGGCCCAACAACCGGGCCCACCGCCGCAGAGGGCAAATCAATCGTTGTCGTTGCGGGTGATCTGAAAAACGGCGGTATTCTGGGAGTGACATCAGGCGTCGAAGAAGCCGCAGCCAAAATTGGCTGGGAAGTGCGCGTGCTTGACGGTGCCGGATCGATCCAAGGCCGCACGGCAGCAATTGGTCAGGCGCTGGCGTTGAAAGCAGATGGCATCATTATCAACGGCTTTGATGCGGTTGAGCAGCAGGCCGCACTTGAAGGTGTGGTCAATGCAGGCATTCCAATGGTGGCCTGGCATTCCGGACCCAAGATCGGCTGCGACGCACCTGGCGGCATATTCGCAAATGTCTCCACCGACGCGATGACAGTGTCTGAGGTGGCCGCCGAGTGGGCAATTGAGGACGGCGGACAAGACATCGGCGTGGTGATCTTCACGGATAGTACGTATCAAATCGCGATCGACAAAGCGGATCGCTTGCAAGAGACCATCGAAAAAGCAGGTGGCAAGGTGCTTGAATATGTCGATACGCCCATCGCGGACACGTCGACGCGGATGGGACCACTGACGACTTCCTTGTTACAAAAATACGGGGAAAGCTGGACCCATTCGCTGGCAATCAATGACCTCTATTTTGACTTTATGGGGCCATCGTTGGCCGCTGCCGGGCTGAGCCCGGAACAAGGCCCACAAGCAGGTTCTGCAGGTGACGGTTCTGAGGCCGCGTTTCAGCGGATCAGGTCGGACGGGTATCAGGCCATTACAGTCGCAGAGCCGCTGAACCTTCAGGGCTGGCAATTGGTCGATGAATTGAACCGCGCAGTCCAAGGCGAAGCATGTTCCGGCTACGTCACATCACCCGCACTGGTGACCTCTGAGGGCCTTGCAAAACTGGGTGACAGCAACTCCTTCGACCCGGATATCCCTTACCGCGAAAGCTACGCGAATATCTGGGGCAAATAATCTCTTTGCCGGGCGCCCCATCTCTACAGGGTGGGGCGCTCTCTGGACGAAGTTTGGAATAAAGATCTAGGCAGGCAGAACCAATGAGAAACCCGCGCAAAGGGTTTTGGTAAAATCTGCCGAAGAAGGGGGGCGACGATGACAAATGCACTGGTCGAGATGCGAAACATCACCAAACGATTTGGGAGCGTGATTGCATTGCAGGACGTCAATCTTACCGCCCGCGCGACACCCAGAAAATGCCTCAGACGGAAAGCAGCCATGAAGGTTATTGCAAAAAGGCGATGGAGGAGGGCCAATCCTTCTACACTCAACGACAATAGGAACTGCGTCTCAGGTATGGCTCACATTGGTCCAAGGTTGTGACGTCACGATGGCGATGAACCGCGGTATTTCGGGGCCGCATTACGGTTGCGCATGGCCAGATGAGCGCTGAGGAAATTGATGGGCTTGAAAAGGAAGCCTTCCGGTTCGCCGGTGTTGGTGCTTTGAAAAGATAGATGCCGCCAGGTGCCGCGACATTTGCGGCACCTTCACCGAATATTTGTGATGGCTACAAGAAGCTACCGCGCTTCACGTCATTGGGGTGACAAAGGCATCTGTGACCGATAACATTTCCCAATGTCATCTGAATCAACCGTTCAAAACAGGCGAGCAACCGTCACCATGCGGGACGTCGCGCGCGCCGCTGGTGTGTCTCGTATGACGGTCAGTCGCGCTCTCAAGAAAGACAGCCCGATATCCGAGAAAACCCGCGAACATATCCTCAAGATCGTGCGCGAAATGGACTATGTGCCGGATCAGATGGCAGGCAGCCTCAGCACAAAGCGTTCCGGCTTCGTTGCCGTGTTGGTCCCGTCGCTGAATAACCTGCACTTCGCTGAGACAGTGCAGGCTTTGACCGAAGAGCTGGAGCAACTCGACCAGCAAATTCTGTTGGGGCATACGGATTATTCGCAGGAACGCGAAGAGCGACTGGTCGAGGACATGTTGAAGCGGCGTCCCGAAGCCATTGTGTTATCCTATGACGGCCATTCTCAACGCACGATTGCGCTTCTGACAAAGGCACAGGTCCCGGTCATTGAACTATGGGAGCGGCCGCCAACTCCGATTGGTCATGCGATAGGGTTTTCGAACTCAAAAGCATCCTTTGAAATGACCCAGGCGTTGATCGCCAAAGGGTATCGCAACATCACTTTTCTCGGTGAGGCAGACGACTGTTGGACACGTGGTGCGGCACGCCGAAAAGGGTATCTGGATGCGATGAGTGCGGCAGGCCTGCCCACGAATTTTGTAATGGAAATTGGCAAGCCGCCTTTGTCTATTGAAGACGGTGCCGCAGCCACAAGACAATTGCTTGAGAAATTCCCTGATACGGATTGTGTCTTCTGCGTCTCGGACGCGCCTGCATTCGGTGTTCTGTCGTCCTTGGTCGCTATGGGGAAATCCGTTCCCGATGACATCGGGGTTGTAGGGTTTGGGAATTTCGAAGTGTCGCGGTTTTCCACTCCGACGATCACGACTGTCTCGGTTGACCCGCAAACCATCGGGAGGGAAACCGGGCAGCTCATTGGCAAGCTGCTGTCTTCCGAACCCATGCTGAGTCGGAATCTCATCTCTGTTCCGGCTAACTTGACCTTCCGCGGCAGCACAAAATAGATCTGATATAATGATTTCAATAAGTTAGTGGATATTTTTATCCTTGTGTTACCGGTCCCATACATTATTGTGACCGGTAACACTAATATGCAGAGCCGCTATGCCAACCATTCGACTGAATAACCTCATCAAGCGCTACGGAAACGTAGAAGTGCTGCATGGCATCGACCTCGAGATGGCCGACAATGAATTTACTGTTCTTGTGGGCCCCTCTGGCTGCGGGAAATCGACTACATTACGCATGATCGCCGGTTTGGAAGACGTGTCCGAAGGCGAAATTTATGTCGATGATAAACCGATCAGCCATCTGGAGCCGAAAGATCGCGATCTTGCGATGGTTTTTCAGGACTATGCGCTCTATCCGCACATGAATGTCGCGCAGAACATCTCCTTTGCGCTGCGCCTGGCCAAACGTCCCAAGGCTGAAATTGACAGCAAGGTTCGCGACGTGGCCGAGACAGTGGGGCTGACAGATTTTCTGGATCGCAAGCCGGGTGCCTTGTCTGGTGGGCAGCGTCAGCGGGTGGCGATGGCCCGTGCCTTGGCCAAAGACAGCAGCATGTTCTTGTTTGATGAGCCGTTGTCCAATCTTGACGCGAAGCTGCGTGGTCAGATGCGGGCGGAGCTCGCTTTGATGAGTCAACGGGTCCAGAAGAACATGATTTATGTGACCCATGACCAGATCGAGGCCATGACGCTGGCCGACCGAATTGTCGTCATGCATGGCGGCTATATCCAGCAACAAGGCACGCCGAAGGAGCTTTTCCAGAAGCCGGTCAACAAATTCGTTGCAGGCTTCCTTGGGATGCCGCCGATGAATTTCTTGGACGGAGAGATCGAAGATCGCTCAGATGGTGTCTACGTAAAAGGTGACGGGTTTGATCTGCGCCTGGAGCCAGAAAAAGCTGCGACGGCGAAATCCCATACGTCAAAGGCGGTCACGCTGGGCATTCGTCCCTCTGATTTGAAATACAACCCTGATGTGGCGGCGGAAAACGCGCTGCAGCTTGATGTCAGGGTTTCAGAATATATCGGCGCGCAATCCGTACTGCTGTGTCAGTGCGGGTCAGCCAAGGTCATGGTCGAGCTGAATTCGGACGTACCCGTTTCCTTGGGGCAATCACTGAAATTTGCGGTCAATGATAACGGGGTTCACCTGTTCGACCGCCAAAGCGAAGTCGCTCTATAGCGACAAAAACCCAACATCTAAGGGAGGAAAAGATGTTCAATATCTTAAAACAAACGGCACTTGGTTTTGGCGCGGCAGCGCTGATGGCCTCAACGGCAATTGCCGATGGTCACGGTGGACCTTATGCGCCCTATGCCGATACGACGCTGGTCGTGAATTTTCCCGCGCATCCTCACTACGATGCGGTGATGAAAATCCTGCCGGAATTCACAAAAGAAACTGGCATCGAAGTTGAAGTCGATCAGTTGCCCTACCTGAAAATGCGCGAGCGCCAGACACTGGAGCTGTCGCAGGAAGAGGGCGAATATGACCTGATCGCATATGTGGTCTTCTCAAAAGCTGACTATGTCTATGCGGATCAATTGGAAAACTTGGCAAAGTATTTCATGAACCCGCGTCTTTCCGATCCCGCTTATGATGCGTCAGATCTGATTGATGGATATGTCTACAATATCGGCTTCGCCGGTGGCGATCGCGGTTATCTTGAAGGTGCTACAGGCTCGCTTTACGGCATTCCTTACGGGTCTGAGACATCAGTTCTGGGGTATCGGAAGGATATCTTCGAGAAGCACGGGCTTGAAGTGCCGGAAACCTACGAAGAGATGCTGGCGCTTGCCTGCCAGATCCCTGAACTGGAGCCGGGCATGGGTGGTCTGTCGTCACGTGCGGCCTCTGGTCACCACGCGGCACATGCATTCCTTTTGCACCTCAACCCATTGGGCGGTGCGATTTTTGATAGCGAGTGGAACCCGGTTGTAAACA
>CALFWN010000160.1 GCA_937928335.1 uncultured Litoreibacter sp.
GGACGGGGTGATCGCGCCGCTCTATGCCGCTTATGCCGCCCTGAAATCGGCCCGCGCCCGCCGCCAGCCTTTGGATCTGGACCTGCCGGAGCGCAAGATTGTGCTGGATGAGGCAGGCAAGGTGACCAGCGTGGCGTTTCGCGACCGGCTCGATGCCCATAAGCTGATCGAGGAGTTCATGGTGCTGGCCAATGTCGCTGCCGCCGAGACTTTGAAAGAGGCCAAGGTGCCGCTGCTTTACCGGGTGCATGAGGAGCCCTCGCCGGAGAAGCTGGAGAGCCTGCGGGAGGTCGCCGGCGCGTCGGGGTTCACCCTGGCCAAGGGGCAGGTGTTGCAGACGCGGCATCTCAACCGGCTTCTGGCGCAGGCGGAGGGGACGGAACATGCCGAGCTGATGAATATCTCGGCCCTGCGCTCGATGACGCAGGCCTATTATGCGCCGGAGAATTTCGGCCATTTCGGGTTGGCGCTGAAGAATTACGCGCATTTCACCTCCCCCATCCGGCGCTATGCCGACCTGATCGTGCACCGGGCGCTGATCACGGCGCATGGCTGGGGCAAGGACGGGCTGGACGCCGCCGCGCAGGACGGGCTGAAGGAGACGGGCGAGCATATTTCGACCACGGAACGCCGCTCGATGGAGGCGGAGCGCGACACGACCGACCGTTATCTGGCCAGCTATCTGGCCGATAGGGTGGGCTCGGAAACTAGCGGACGTATTTCCGGCGTGGTCAGCTTTGGTGTCTTCGTGAAGCTGGACGAGACCGGGGCGGATGGGCTGGTGCCGGTGCGGACCTTGGGGCGCGAATATTACCAGTTTGACCGCGAGGCGCAGACCTTGCGGGGCGAGCATAGCGGGCGGGTGCTGGGCCTAGGCCAGCGCGTGCTGGTGCGCATCGCCGAGGCCACGCCGCAGACCGGCGGGCTGGTGCTGGAATTGCTGGAACTGGAGGGCAAACCGATGCCACAAGGCGGGCGCGGGCGCAGCTCGGGCGGGCCGAGGCGGACGCTTGTGAAGCATCGCAAGAAGGGATCGAAACTACGCAAGAAGGCGGTGCGGAAATGAGATATGGCTTGGCGGTGATCGCAGCGATTTTCTGGGCAGCTGCGGCGCAGGCGCAGGACGGGTTTGCCGATTGGCTCACCGGGTTTGAGGCCCGCGCGGTGGAGGCCGGGATATCCGCCCCGGTGGTGGCTGCCGCGCTGGAGGGCGTCACCTATGACCCGGAGGTGATCAAACGCGACCGCAACCAGTCGGAATTTACCAAGACGATCTGGGATTATCTTGAAACGGCTGTCAGCGACGCGCGGATTGCCAATGGGCGCAAGGCGCTGGCCCGCGAGCAGGCCGCGCTGGACCGGATCGAGGCACAATACGGTGTCGACAAGCATATCGTGACGGCCATCTGGGGGCTGGAGAGCGCCTATGGCACATTTCGCGGCAGCAAGGATGTGATCCGCTCGCTGGCCACATTGGCCTTTGATGCCCGGCGGGCCGCGTTTTTTGAAACCCAGCTTCTGGACGCGCTGCGTATTCTGGACGCAGGCGACGTGACGCCGCGGGCCATGACCGGGTCCTGGGCAGGTGCGATGGGGCATACACAATTCATGCCGGGCTCCTATCTAAGCTATGCGGTGGATTTTGACGGTGATGGCAAGCGCCGCATCTGGGGGGATGTGGCGGTGGACGCGCTGGCCTCGACCGCCAATTACCTGTCGGAATTTGGCTGGGTCAGCGGCCAGCCCTGGGGCGTCGAGATCAAGATCCCGGACGGGTTTGACTACCGGCTGGCGGATCGTGAAGTGCTGAAACTGCCCTCTGACTGGGCGGCACTGGGGGTGCTGGATGTTTCGGGCGCGGTGGTGCCTGAGCATGGTATGGCCTCGATCCTGTTGCCCGCTGGCGCGCAAGGTGCGGGGTTCATGATCTTTGACAATTTTGCGGTGCTGGAGCGCTATAACACAGCGGATGCCTATGTGATCGGGGTGGGCCATCTGGCAGACCGGCTGCGCGGGGGCGGGGCTTTTGAAGGCGGCTGGCCCTTGGGCGACCGGGCGCTGAGTTATGATGAGCGGATCGAGCTGCAGGAGCGGCTGACAGCGCTTGGGTTTGATACCCAAAAGATCGATGCCAAGATCGGGCCGCTGACGATCAACGCGGTGCGCGGGTTTCAGGACAGTGTCGGGCTGGTGCCGGACGGCTATGCCTCCCCCGCGCTGCTGTCGAGGTTGCGCGCAGCTGAATGAGCGCCTGCGGCCGCAGGTTTTTTATAGCTGCGTTTTGCAGGCGTGAGCCCGCAGCGGATCGGGGTTCTTCTGGTTTCGTGGTTTTTTTGAGTATTTTTAACCAAATGGAGAGGGGCTGGCGGCCTGCTGCCTCGAATGTGGGTGGTCATTGGCAGGGAGGTGCGGTAGTGCGCCCCCGATACCTCCGTTTAAAGGCAAGACGTTATGGACCTTCGCAACATTGCGATCATCGCGCATGTGGATCACGGCAAGACGACTTTGGTCGATGAGCTGCTGAAACAATCCGGCTCGTTCCGGGAAAATCAGGCTGTGGCCGAGCGGGCTATGGACAGCAATGATCTGGAGCGTGAACGCGGGATCACCATCCTTGCCAAAGCCACCTCGGTTGAGTGGAAAGGCATCCGCATCAATATCGTGGACACGCCCGGCCATGCCGATTTCGGTGGTGAGGTGGAGCGTATCCTGTCGATGGTGGACGGGGTGGTTTTGCTGGTGGATGCCGCGGAAGGCCCGATGCCGCAGACGAAATTCGTGACCTCCAAGGCGCTGGCTTTGGGGCTGCGTCCGATTGTGGTCCTGAACAAGGTGGACAAGCAGGATGCGGAGCCTGACCGGGCGCTGGATGAGTGTTTTGATCTGTTTGCCAATCTTGGGGCCAATGACGACCAGCTGGATTTTCCGTCCATGTATGCCTCTGGCCGGTCCGGCTGGGCGGATATGGAATTGGATGGTCCGCGCAAGGATCTGACCGCTTTGCTGGACCTGATCGTTGATCACGTGCCTGCGCCCGCGCAGATTGAGGCGCGTGACGCGCCGTTTCGGATGCTGGCCACCACGCTTGGCTCTGACCCGTTCATCGGCCGTTTGCTGACGGGCCGTGTCGAAAGCGGGACGTTGAAAGCGGGTGAGACGGTGAAGGCGCTGTCGCGCGACGGGACCCGGATCGAGCAGTTTCGATGCACCAAGATCATGGCCTCGCGCGGGCTGAATTTCGAGGCCATTGATGCGGCTGAGGCGGGCGATATCGTGTCTCTGGCAGGCATGTCGAAAGCGACCGTGGCCGACACGATCTGTGCGGTGGATGTGGATGAGGCGATCCCGGCGCAGCCGATTGATCCGCCGACGATCACCGTGACTTTCGGGATCAATGACAGCCCGCTGGCGGGCAAGGACGGCAAGAAGGTGCAGAGCCGGGTCATTCGTGACCGGCTGATGAAAGAGGCCGAGTCGAATGTCGCCATCAAGGTGACCGACACGCCCGGCGGCGACGCGTTTGAGGTGGCGGGGCGCGGTGAATTGCAGATGGGCGTGCTGATCGAGAATATGCGCCGCGAGGGGTTCGAGCTGAGCATCTCGCGCCCGCAGGTGCTGTTTCAAGAGATTGACGGCGTGCGGCATGAGCCCATCGAAGAGGTCACGATTGACGTGGATGACGACTATTCGGGCTCGGTGATCGAGAAAATCACCGGGGTCCGGAAGGGCGAGTTGACGGAGATGAAATCGGCGGGCGCGGGTAAGACGCGGATCATCGCGCATGTGCCGTCGCGCGGGTTGATCGGCTATCATGGCGAGTTTCTGACCGACACGCGTGGCACGGGCGTTTTGAACCGGGTGTTCCACGAATGGGCGCCGCATAAGGGTGATATTCCGGGGCGTCGGGCTGGGGTTCTGATCTCGATGGAGAACGGGGTGTCGGTGGCCTATGCGATCTTCAACCTGGAGGATCGGGGCAAGTTCTTTATCGGCTCTCAGGAGGCGGTTTATCAGGGCATGATCATTGGCGAGCATAGCCGTGAGAATGATCTGGAGGTGAACCCTTTGAAGGGCAAGAAGCTGACCAATGTGAGGGCCTCGGGAACGGATGAGGCGGTGCGCCTGACGACGCCGGTTCGGATGTCTCTGGAGGAAGCGATTGCCTATATCGACAATGATGAGCTGGTCGAGGTGACGCCCAATGCCATTCGGTTGAGGAAGCGGCATCTTGATCCGCATGAGCGGAAGCGGGCGTCGCGGTCCGCCTGAGGCGGCGCATGTGCCGTAATGGGGTAAACCTCTGATAAGAAAGAAAATCCCTGATTTTCTTTACTGGATATTAAGGCGCGTTCATGGTGGTGAGCGCGTCTTTTGTGTGGACCAGACCGGGCTGGATCACCTCGGCATACCAGCCGCCATGCCCGCGCATGGCATTGTAGCCGCCGGGGCCGATGACTTTCTCCATACGTGAGCAGGGCGCGCAGGGTTTGGTCAGTTTCAGCCGGGCCGTGCCAATGTGAAGAATGTCATGACGCAGCGCGGTGAGATTGATGCCGGAAATGACGATATTGCGGCGGAGCATTTCGGCGGTGACGCTCTGGCCGGTGAGGGCTGCGATGACCGGCAGGTGTTCGGCCTGGATGAGCGTCACCGCGCGCGGGCCGCCGGATCTGTAGTGATCGCCTGCGAGGCCTTTTTCGGTGACCTCAGCCTCGGTGACACTCTGAATTGGCGCGAGGCGGGCCGGGCGCAGGCCGATCCAGTCCACGGTTCCGGGGTGGGGATGGGAGCGCATGAGGGTGCGGATCTCGGACATATATGGTTCCTTGTTTCGCCTTGCCTTCGGCCAGTCGACACGCTGGAGGGGCGCGGCCCCTTCAGACCTCCCCAGCATATTTTCAGCAGAAAGAAGCGGGTTTGGGTCACGCTGATCGGCGTTGAAGGTTCAGGCAGGTTTTCTTGCGGGCGGGCAGCACCAGTTTGACGCCGGATGCGTAGAGGTTGCGGACATAGTTGGGATCTTCGGAATAGATGATGAGCAGCGGGCCTCGGGTGCCGATAATGGCGATGTTCTCAGGGAGGGGTCGCGTTGTCGCAGGGATAAGGGCGGTGTTGATGGAACCGGGCAGCATGGCGGCGGCGGCGATGGTGAGCCATGCGAGCAAGGCGGCGCTTGGGATCAGGAGATGTTTCATCTTTGAGAGCGGCCCTTCTCTTCTCGGTGATGCTATCACCTGCCAGACAATGGGGCAGGATATTTCGAAACAATGGAAAGCGGATCAGTAGTCATAGATATGCTCCAGAATGCCGCGCTGGGTGGCAAGGGTGTTCAACGTGGCTGTGAGCTCGGGAACTTTTATGGCGATGAGGTAGCGGTTTTCGTCCGTAAAGCCCACGCGGGCGGTGGTGGAGATGATCTTGGCGGTGCTTCCGAGGTTAGGCGGGGTGGCTCCGAGATAGGAGAGCAAGATGTCGTCATTGCCGGCGATTTCCAGAAACTGGCCACCTGCGCGCGCGATGTTCTGGGCGAGCGTGGTGAAGATGCGGTAGCGGGGAAGCTCTGCGATGATCGTGTCTGTGGATTGGCCGATGATCTTGACGTCGGGCAGGCTGTCCAGAGAGGCGGGGTCGAGGTTTTGGACCGCGACCTGCATCCTTAACTCATCCGCGCCGAGGCCTGCGGCGGCATTGGCGATGAGCTTGGCATATTGGGTCTTGGCACCCCATTCCAGGCCAAGCGCGATGCGGCGTTCCCAGCCCCTGACGGCCACGGGGTCCGCCGCCCAGAGTTTGTCGGACCAGGCCGGGAAATCGTATTTATACCACGGGATCTGTTGCAGGAAGGCGGCGTAATCTGCCGCCATATCTGCTTCGACCTGATCCTGGGGGGAGGGTGCCGCGCGCGAGAAGAGGCGGCCGATGGTTTCCTCATAGGCGGCTTTGAAGAGCATCTCGAGCGTGAAGGACGCGCCGATTGTGTAGATGGTGGCTTTGGAGTTGAAGCCGGCCTCCCCCAATTGATCGGCCTGCTCGGTCAGCCCGCAGGTGGCGGACCAGAAGCCGGTTATAGCGTTGATATAGGGGAAATTATGCGGATGGCCGGTTTTCAGCGCCTCGGCATAGCCCTCATAGGCGTAGACGATATGCCATTCGGGGTAGACCATATAGGTGCGCGCCTCGGGGCGCTGATGTTCGGGGTCGGTGATATATGTGGCTTGTTGCTGGGTGAGCGCGTCACCCCGGCACATGGTTTCGACATAGAGAATGGGCGCGGCGATGATGGCGATCAGCAGGAGCAGCGACAGGCCCAGCCATTTGAGGATGCGCCTCATTTGCGATCGAAGATGAAGGCGGAGAAGACCGCGAAGCCGCCCAGAAAGATATGCGGGATATTGGCGGCGAGCTTGATCAGGAAGCTGGGATATTCGTACCAGCCATAGACGAAGATGCCGAAATCAAGATAGCCGGAGCCGGTGACAAGGCCCATTGCGCCATCTGCCAGATAGAGCGCGCCGAACCATGTCAGGAAGATTTTGGAGGCCCGGTGGGAGATCAGGCCTGCCGCCAGCGCCCAGAGGCCGGAGGCGACGTGGAGCGAATCGTCAAAGAGATCAAGCGCGAAGACCCCGAAAGCGTTACCGTTTTCGTCAATGATGCCGGGGATCGGCAGATAGTTGAGCGAGGCCGCGATGAACAAAACGGCGGCGTAGCCAAAAGCGATGATGCGAAGCGTCGTCATGTCAGGGTCCTTACGTCAAGCCCGTGCAATATAGCTGTCCCACAGGGCGTTGCGGAACAGAAGTTTCGGGTCCATCGCCCGCTTTTTGGCCGCAAAGGGCCGCAGCCCGGCATAGCCCGCGGCGAACTGGTCGGGGCGGGCATGAAGCCGGTAGGGCAGGTAATATGTGCCTCCCAGCCGGATGGCCGCGTCGATCAGGGCCTGGGTCATGCGGCGTGCGTCCTCCTCGGCGCGGAGGGATTTTTCCTGGCTGAACAGCATGACAGCGGCGATGCGGTCCACCGGCGCGTAGCCCAGCCAGCTTTCATGGTCGGGCATGACGTAGCGCAGGGTGATGTTCAAGAGCTCCTGATAGGAGGACGGGATGATCTCGCGGCAGGCGGCGACGAAAGCGCCGAAATTCTCGGGCGAGATGAAATATTCATGCAAGATGTCGGTGCGGGTCGGGTCGCGGTCGTCCAGCGTGACCACCGGCTCGTTCAGCAGCGCGTTACGGGTCGTGTCGCCGCCGCCGATGCGCGGCCCGAGCGAGGATTCAAACCACCAGCGGCCATGTTTCGCGATGTCTGAGCCCAGCTGCGCCCGGAAGATGTCGCGGGCGCGTTTTGACAGCCAGCCGGAGCCCGGCGCGGGCGGCAGGTCGGACTGGTCCGAGGTCGGGCGGTAGGTGATCATCATGGCGTCTTCAAGAAAGCGGTCCCTGGAGATATCCATGCGCCCATAGGCCATCTGCACATTCGGGGTGCCTTTGATCATGCGCACAAATTCGGGGCCGAAATTCATCGGGTCAAGATGGGTGAAGGTGGGCTCGAGCCGGGCGTTGGGGACCATGCGGACCTCCAGCTCGGTGATGATGCCGATAAGCCCGTAGCCGCCCATTGCCGACAGGAAGATGTCGGCGTTTTCCGTGCGCGAGCAGGTGACCAGCTGGCCGTCGGCAAGCATGATCTGGATCGAGACCACGGTGGCGCCCATCGGCCCGAAGGGCACCGGCCAGCCATGCGCGTTGACCGAATAGGTCGCGGCGACCCCGAAATCATTGTTGGACTGCATCACGGCGGGGGAGAAGCCCGCCGCGTCCAGCACCTTGATAACCGTCGACCATCTGGTGCCCGCGCCGGTGCGGTAGGTCAGGTTCGCGCTGTCCAGCTCGACCCAGTCATGGGCCATTGTGTAGGTGGTGCCGCCCTGGGCGATGGATTGTCCGCCCATCGAATGGCGCGCGGCGGAGGCGATGACGGGGCGGCGGTTGGCCTCGGCCTCTTTCAGCTCTGCGCGCAGGGCGGCGGTGGATTGGGCGGTGAATTTTTCTGCGACGGTGATGTGTTTGGCGACGCGGGTGGGTGACAGCTCGGAGGCGTCGTTGAGGATCAGCGGGTCGGTGACCGGCGTGACGTAATTGGTGCCGATAGGCACCGGGTCGGTGTAGTAGCGCCGCGTGGCCCAGCCGCCAAGGACGGCTCCGGTGCCCAGAAGGAAGGCTCTGCGGGTGTTTTTGCTCATTGTCCCCGGTTTCCTTTTCTTTGTCCCTTTTGCGTTCTACCATTTCCTGATCTGGGGGCTGCCAGTTCAGGTTGAAAGGGTTGGAATCAGAATAGTGGCAATTTGGGGTGCGGGTCAAAGCCTGCGTGCGCCGAGGGTAGGGTGATGAAAGAAAATAGAAATTTCAAGGTCCGGGCCTTGGGTGAGATTGCCATTCGATGCAATGATCTGGCCCCGATGGTGGCCTTCTACCGCGACGTGATCGGGCTGGACCTGATGACGGAGGCAGAGGCCCCGATCGTGTTTTTCAGGATCGCAGACGGGTTTGGCGGGCATAGCTGCGTTCTGGCGCTGTTTGCCAAGGATGCCCCGGTGCGGGCCGGGCTGCATCCGGGGGATGAGGGGGAGGTGGAAACGGGCGCACGGTCGTCCCTGCACCATATCGCGCTGAGCCTGCCTTACAGTGAGCAGGAGGCGGTGATGGCATGGTATGACCGGCTGGGGCAGGCCTACCGGGTCGAGATCTTTGGCTGGGTGGGGTGGCGCGGTGTGTTCACGACCGACCCTGAGGGCAATACGGTCGAGCTGGTGGCCTATGGCGCGGCATTGAAAACCTGAGTTTCGCCGCAGCTGTGCTGCGCCGACCGGCTGGGGGTTTCACCCCCAGACCCCCTTTTTTGCTTGGGGCTCTGCCCCAAACGGGGTCTTTTATTTGGGGCTCTGCCCCAAACCCCGGGCAAGTGTGTTGTTTAAGCGGGCTGATATGGCCTGTTTTCCCTGATCATGGCGTTGAGGATGATGAGCAGTTTGCGCGTGACCGCGATGATAGCCTGCTTTGGCGCTTTGCCGTTTGCTCTGAGTCTGTCCGAGAACGCGCGCAAGGACGGGTCGTTTCGCGCCGCACTGAGACCGGCCATGTACAGAACGTCCCGCAGGCTCTTGCGGCCGCCGCCGATCCGGCGCTTGCCGGTGCGCAGGCCGCTGTCTCGCGCCATCGGTGCCAGTCCTGCGAGGGCGGCGACCTGGCGGGGCGTGAGTGTGCC
>CALFWN010000161.1 GCA_937928335.1 uncultured Litoreibacter sp.
CTTCGCCCGCCTCATATAGCAGCATGTCCACCCCGATATCGCGTGCCGCCGCCCGTAGCGAGCCGTCGCGCAAAGGGGAGGTCAGGATCACAGGTGCCCCAAATATCCGGGCCGGCTCCAGAATGGCGGGGGTGTCGGGCGAGATGCGGATCTGTGGCAGGTTGGTGCGGTGGATTGCGGCGGAATGCAGGTCAATGCCGAACTCGCAGCGCGCCACCACCTCGCGCAGAAACAGATGTGCCATCCTTGAGGCCAGTGATCCGCCCGCGCTGCCGGGAAAGCAGCGGTTCAGGTCCCGCCGGTCGGGCAGATAGCGCGAGCGGTTGTGAAAGCCAAACGCGTTGACGATGGGCACCACCAGCAACGTGCCGCGCAGCGCGTTGAGGTTATCTGTGCGCAGCAGGCGGCGCACGATCTCCACCCCGATCACCTCGTCGCCGTGAATGCCCGCGCTGACAAACAGCGTCGGTCCGTCGCGTTTGCCGTGGATGATATGGACCGACATGTTGACCGGCGTGTGGTCTGACAGGGTGCTGACGGGCAGGTCGACCGTCTGGCGGGTGCCGGGCGCAACCGTGACGCCGCCCAGCGTAAAGCCTGATCGTTTGGCCATCTTTGCGTGTTACCCTTTGCCCTTGGTCTTGGTGTTGCCCGGCTTCGCGTGCTTTTCGAGATGGGTAATGATCTTGCCCGCAATGTCCAGACCGGTGGCTTTCTCCACGCCTTCCAATCCGGGGGAGGAGTTCACCTCCATCACCACCGGGCCGTGATTGGCCCGCAGCATATCGACACCGCAGACAGCCAGGCCCATTGATTTGGCCGCTCTGACGGCGGTGGCGCGTTCCTCCGGGCTGATCTTGATCACCTGCGCCGAGCCGCCGCGATGCAGGTTCGAGCGGAAATCGCCCTCCGCCCCGGTGCGCTTCATCGCGGCGATCACCTTGCCACCGACGACGATGGCGCGGATATCGGTGCCGCCCGCCTCCTTGATGAATTCCTGCGCCATGATGTTCACATTGGCCCCCCTGAAGGCCTCGATCACCGAGCGGGCAGAGCGGTCAGTATCCGCCAAAACCACCCCGATCCCTTGCGTGCCTTCCAGCAGCTTGATCACCACCGGCGTACCGCCTGCCAGTTTCACGATGTCGCCCGCCTTCTTGGCGTCATGCGCAAAGGCCGTTACCGGCAGCCCAATGCCGTCGCGTGCCAAAAGCTGCATGGAGCGCAGCTTGTCGCGGGACCGCCCGATGGCCACGCTTTCATTCAGCGGGTAGACGCCCATCATCTCGAACTGGCGCAGCACGGCGAGGCCGTAAAATGTGATCGACGCGCCGATGCGCGGGATCACAGCGTCATAGCCCACCAGCTTTTCGCCGTTGTAATAGATCTCGGGCCGCCGCGACGCGATGTTCATGTAGCATTGCAGCGTGTTGATGATGTCGAGCGTATGGCCACGTTCCTCCGCCGCCTCGACCAGACGTTTATGTGAATAGAGATTGGCATTTCGGGCGAGCATGGCGATCTTCACGGGGGCGTCCTTTCAGGCAGGCGATACCGGTCAGCGTAGAGGGTTTAACTGCGGAATGTAACCACAGGTTTTCGGAGGAGAATTCATGCTTTCTTAACCAAACCGGGGCCTGCTTGCGCCATGTGTGAGCTTGCCGTGATCATTCCCCATCTCAACGACCATGACCGCCTGCGCCGATGCCTGCACAGTCTCTCTGGGCAGCGCGACAGCCGGGTGGAGGTCATTGTCGTCGACAATGGCTCAACCCTAGATCTTGGCGATCTGGCGCGTGAATTTCCCTGGGTGCGGATGATCCTGGAGCCCGTCCCCGGCGCGGGTGCGGCCCGCAATGCCGGGGTGAAAGGCACAACCGCTGCGGCTTTGGCATTTCTCGATTGCGATTGCGTCATGGCCCCGGATTGGGTGGAAACCGCGCTTGATCTTGGCCTGCATGATGCGGTCTTTGGCGGGCAGGTGGCGCTGTTTGACGAGACCTCTCCGGCGCGCCGCAGCGGCGCGCAATTGTTCGAACAGGTCTTCGCCTTTCGCAATGAGGCCTATGTCACCACTAAAGGGTTCAGTGTGACCGCCAACCTGCTGACCAGCCGCCGCGTGTTCGAGGCGGTCGGCCCGTTTCGCACAGGCCTGTCGGAGGATGTGGACTGGTGCAAACGCGCCCGCGCGGCGGGCTATGACTTGCACTATGTCGCGGAGCTTCAGGTGCGCCACCCGACCCGCAATGACTGGGCCGCGCTGCGCCGCAAATGGCGGCGCTTGGTGCCTGAACAGTTTGTCGAACAGGGCCGCCATCGCCCCAGATGGGCGTTGCGGGCCGCGCTGACGGCGCTCAGCCCTTTGAAAGATACCGCGAAAGTGTTGCGCTCCAGACATCTGACAGGCCCGCTGGAGCGGGCAAAATGTCTGGCAACGCTCTACCGTTTGCGGCTGGTGCGGGCCTGCTGGATGGGCCGTCAGGCGCTGACGGGCCGGGCCTAGCTGCGATCATCCATCCAGATGGTGACCGGCCCGCTATTGACCAGAGACACCTGCATGTCGGCGCCAAATGACCCGGTCTCGACCGGGATGCCCATTGCTGCCAGATCGCGTGCGAATTGCTCATAGAGCGTGCGGCCCTGATCAGGCGGGGCGGCGGTCGAAAATCCCGGCCGGTTGCCGCGCGACGTGTCTGCGGCCAGCGTGAATTGGCTGACAACCAAGGCGCTGCCGCCGATATCAGCAAGCGAGCGGTTCATCTTGCCCGCCTCATCCTTGAAAATGCGCAGCTTGGCGATCTTGGCTGCCAGTTTTGCGGTCTGTTCGGGCGCGTCGCCCTCCATCGCGCAGACCAATATCAGCAACCCTTGCCCGATTGCGCCTACATCCTTGCCCTCAACCACTACCGAGGCCTGCGCGACCCGCTGGATCAGCGCCCTCATATCTCGGACAGGCGCGGCGGGTTGGCTCCGGCCCGCGAGACCGTCACCGCGGCGCAGCGTGCGCCCATCGACAAGGCTGCCTTGATCTCGGTCTCCGCAATCCCGGCGATGGCCTCTTTGGTCACAAGCCCGGCCTCCTGCAGGGCGAAAAGCACGCCTGCGTTGAACGTGTCGCCCGCGCCTACGGTGTCGACCACCTCGACCTTCTCGGAGGGCACAAAGACGGTGCCAGCGGCGGTAAACCCTGTGGCCCCCTCGGCCCCTTGGGTGATCAGCACCAGCTTGGTCCCACGCGCCAGAATGGCCTGCGCCATCGTCGCCAGATCGTCTTCGCCCTCCAGCCAGGCCAGATCCTCGTCGCTCAGCTTCACGATGTCAGAGAGCGCCATCATCCGCCGGATACGTGCGACATAGCTGTCGCGGTCCTTGATGAAGCCGGGGCGGATATTGGGGTCGATCATGGTGACGCGGGCGGCGGCCTCGCGGGTCAGCAGGGCCTCGAAGGCCTCCGCGCTCGGGCCTTCAGCAAGTGAGATGCCGCCGAAAAACATCGCCGCCACATCATCGCCAATGGGGGGCAGGGCGTCGGCGCGCAGCGCCGTCAGCGCCGTGTCCTTGTCGTAAAACGTGTAGGTGGCCTGACCGCCATCCAATTTCACGAAGGCCAGAGTCGTCGGCAGATCAAGGCGAGGGGCCAGATCGGTGCTCACATCCGAGGCCGCAAGCGTGTCGACCAGCAGCTCGCCAAACAGGTCCTGCGACAACCCGCAGAAAAAGCCGGGCCCGGCACC
>CALFWN010000162.1 GCA_937928335.1 uncultured Litoreibacter sp.
GGATCAATCCGCCCCTCCATATAGGCAAAGCAGCGATGCAGCAGCCGGAGGATGTGGCCCAGATCCGGGTCATCAGGGCGGTGCCGCCGGGGCGTCACTTTTGCAGCGGCGGCTCTGTCTCGGTATCGGGAAACACGCCCGGCGAGGTCGGCAGACCGTCATCAAACTGCGACAGGTAGTCGAGCATCATCGGACGGTTGTCGATGAAGCCTTTATAGGTCGCCAGCTCCTCTGGCAGGTCACGGACAACCCGGTGCAACCTGCGGCCCCATTTGGGCTTGGTCATCAGGTCCTGAAAGCTGCAGAGGTAGCAGCGGATCGGGAAGACCAGCGCGTTGGAGCGCGGCAGGCGGAAGAAGGTCTGTAACTCCACCCGCAAATGCTGCTTTTCGCCGATGTTTTCCGGCGTCAGCGTGGTCTTCTGAATGCCCCATTTGTGGTAGTTTTCCGGGCTGGTATCCAGCAGCGGATTGACCGTCATGGTCCAGTTCAGCCGCCGCGCGGGCGCGCCTTGCTGGATGTTCAAGAGGAATTTCAGCGCCCGGATAAAGATGCCTTTTTCATGGGCCAAAGGCACCGGCGCGTGCCATTCGAAGAAGTTCATGCCGATGTCGAAATCCAGCGACCAATCAGCCTGCGTCGTGACCATGCCCGCATCCATCCACAGATTGTCCTCGCGCTGGTCCAGCACGCAGAAATCACCCTGGGTCTGGCGGGTGATATATTCCATCGGCCCGTAGGGCAGTGTGGTTTCGTCGAGGAAGGTAAAGCTGTCATCAATGCCCAGTGGTTTGTTCACCCAGCGCCACTTGTCTCCGTCGCGGTGCAGTTCGAACAGGTCGGGGTAGTCTTCGGATTTGGAGACCATGATCAGCTCCAGCAGATCCCAGCCCGCCAGCACCATATGCGGCAACGATTGGCAGCGCAGAGGATCATCGGCCAGCACCATCGCGCGGTCGCGCATCTCGGCCACGTAATGCTCGTCCACATCGAAGCGCTTTTCATAGACAGAGCCTTCCGGGCCGCCGCGATGCTGCTCCATATTGACAGCATACATGTAGCTGTCCTCATGGAACGGGAACGGGAACCGGTCGATCGCCCAGTCAGAGTTGCGGAACGTATAATCGCCGCGGAAGGTTTCGTCGTTGAACTGGATGGTCATCTATCAAGCTCCAATGATTTGCCCACAAAGCGGCTGACGCAGGGCATGATTTTCTTGGCCGAGGCGTGTTCTTCATCGCTCAACCAGTGGTCGCGATGCACGAACTCGCCGTCGCTGGACACCACGCCGGTTTCGCATTGCCCACAAGACCCGCCGCGACACAGGAACGGGGCCTCGACCCCTGCCCGCTCGATGGCTTCCAGCAGGCTTTCATGCTCTCCGACGATGATGGTCTTGTCCGATCTGCACAGGCGCACCTCAAACGGCACGCCGGGTTGCGGGGCCAAGAATTCCTCAGAATGCACATTCGCATCAGGCCAACCTGCGGCGGATGCCGTGGCATGGACCCAGTCGATCATCCCCTTTGGCCCGCAGACATAGGCGTTGGTGCCCAGGGGCTGGCCGTCAAGCAGGTCTTCCAGCGCAATCGCCTGGCTCTGGTCGTCATAATAGATGTGGACCTTGCCGGGGTATTTGTAGGTTAGCACGTCTACATAGGTGCCGAGGCTTTCGGTCCGGCAGGCGTAGTGCAGCTCCCAATTGCCGTTGGATTTTTCCAGCTGGGCGATCATCGCCATGAAGGGCGTGATCCCGATGCCGCCTGCAAAGAAAATGTGCTTCTTGGCCCGCAGATCGAGGGAGAACAGGTTGACCGGATAGGTGATCACCATGTCGTCGCCCGGCTTGACGTTGCGGTGCATGTAAAGCGAGCCGCCCCGCCCCTCATCATCGCGTCGCACGGAGATGGCGTAGGTGCTCAGATCATTGGGGTCAGACATCAGCGAATAGGGGTTCAGGCGCGTGCGGCCATTGTCGTCCATCTCGACAACCGTATGCGCGCCGCCGGAAAACGGCGGGAATTGCGCGCCGTCGCGGCGGGTGAATTCAAAGCGCGTGACCAGATCGTTCAGCGGGACAACGGCGCTGACGGTGACGTCGATCTTCTCGGCACCGGGCTTGGCTTTTTGGGGTGCGGCGCTCATTCGTATATCCCCTTGGATGGTGGCACGTTGCCGGGGTCTTCGGCGTCAATGCAGACACCCTGATAGGCGGCCAGACGGCGAGAATAGTGATCCCGGACAAACAGGTTCAACCCGCAATGGGCGCAGACGAACGGGTCCACCTCCACGTCTTCGGTGATGCCTTTGCAATGCACACATTGCATCCGCCGCGCGATGGAGCCGCGATGTTCGGTCTGGATCGCCGTAAACGGATAGCCGGCCTGCATCGCCTCGTTCTGCGCCTGCCCCATCAGACCTTCGGTGCCTGCAAGATAGATTTGCAGACCCATATGCGCATCCTGCAAAACGCGCTGAATGCGCGTGACGGAGGCGGCATAAGTTGGCCCCTCATAGAATTGCGCGGGGTTCAGCGCGCGGAGCTTATCGGCATGATCGGTGCCGCGCGGGATATAGATGATGTGGGTGCTCGCCATCAGCGCTGGCGTCGCAATTGCAAGGATCGCCTCGGCCCCTTCAGCATCAGCGATCATCAGGTGATGCTTGCCCGGACGCGCCTCCAGCGTGCCGTAGACGGGGCGGCTTTTGATCGCGGGCGGGAATTCAAACTTCGACATGGATGTCCTCTTGAAGACAGGAAGGGCGCGCATCGAGCTGCGCGCCCTTTGATCTTAGCCTTTGGCGGTGCGGATGGATTTGTCTTTGTCGTAGAACGGCATTTCTTCTGCCGTTGCTGCCAGCTCGGTTCCGTCAGGCTGCACGACCGTCAGTTTGGTACCAGCCTTCGCCACGCTCGGATGCAGACGCGCAATGGCAACCGAGTATTTGTTCAGCTCCGAGGACAGACCGTAGGTGATCACGCCGACATCTTTGCCGTCCGCGTGGACACGGGCAAACATCTCCATCTGGTCCATGCTGTCGGAGAGCTTGACGCCGTAGATTTTGAAGCGTTCTTTGCCCTCCATCGTATAATGGTTCTCCGCCCCGATGAAACCTTCCTTGCCGGGGGAGACCACGAAATCAAGCCCCAGCTCCCAGAGGCTGTCGCCCGCGGGGGTGCCGTCCTCGAACGGGAACGTCTCGGAATTGTCGCCGGGATAGAACAGCAGGTAAGACTCAATCCGCAACATGTCCAAAGTGCTGAACTGCGTGGGTCGGATACCCATGCTGCCGCCATCCGACAAGATGTTGTCCCAGACATGCACCCCGTCCTTGCGGCCTACGAAAATCTCGTAGCCGCGCTCACCTGTGTAGCCGGTGCGGCTGATCATGACGTTGCGGCCAAAGAGCTTGGTGTGCATGATCCCGAAATAGGCCAGGTCGCGGATACCATCGACATGTTTGGCGAGGAAATCCACCGCCACCGGCCCTTGCAAAGACATATCATGCAGGTCGTCATCCATGATGACGGAGCAGTTCTTGGCCGCCGCCACTTTGGTCAGTTGCTCCATGCCCGTCCCGGTGCCATGCACCACCATCCACGAGTTCACTGCCAGATGGTAAATCACGCAGTCATCCACAAAGAGGCCACGCTCATCGAGCATTGCGGCATAGGTTGAGCGGCCCACCCCGATCTTTTCGACATTGCGAGTGGTCACACGGTCAATGACATAGGCCGCATCTTCGCCCACCACATGCACCTTTTTCAGGCCGGATACATCCATGAGACCTGCTTTGGTGCGGATCGCCTCATAGTCGGCTTTCGCCCGCTCAGGGGTGTTGTCATAGAACCAGGCGGTTCCCATCCCGTTCCAGTCTTCCAATTCGCCGCCGATCTCGGCATGGCGGCCAGCAAGCGCGGAATGTCTCCAAAGAATGGCCATGATGTCTCCCCTGTTTTTTTGAGTCTTTTGTTAGCGGTATTCAGCCCCAGCCCAATTCAAAAAGCAAGAACGTGAGGCAAATTATTTTCCTGTCAGGCAAGTCCCTGAATGCGAAAAGGCCGCCCTTCGAGAGCGGCCTTTCCAGTAGTGTTTTGGCTTACTTGTCGAAGCGCGACGCTTTCTTTTTCTCGGACGCATGGCCAAGCACCAGCACCGCCGCGCAGATCACGGCTGCGATGAAGGTGTAGAAACCGGGCGCTGCCGACCCCCACCCCATGAACATCGCGCCATCCACGACCGACCAGCTTGCTTCATCATATGGAAAACCCATCGTTTTCTCCTTTTCTCAGATTATTCAGCAGGGGCAGCCGAGGCGGGAATGCCTTCGGGGTAGCCCTGAGCTGGAACTTTGACGGTATCCATACCGGCAATCTCGGCCCCTTCCGGCACACGCAGCATCCCGAACATTTTCAGGATCAGCGAGATCACGTAGCCCGGCACGAAGCCCAGCAGGAAGAAGACGACAGCGCCTACAATCTGGCCCACAAGGCTGATCGTCGGAACCTCACCCGCCGCACCCTGCAGCGCAGGGAAGCCGGAGGCGAAGACGCCCAGCAGGATCAGACCGTAAAGCCCGATCGTGCCATGCACCGTCACCGCGCCTACAGCGTCATCAATGCCGCGTTTCTCGAGGAAGGTTGCGCATGGCTTCAGAATGACGCCTGCAGAGAACGAGATAATGAAGGCCAGCGCCGGGTAGTAAATATCCAGACCAGATGCGACCGAGATGATCCCGGCCAACGCGCCGGACATCATCCAGAACGGGTCTTTCGTCATGATCCACGCACCGATAATGCCACCTGCAACCGCCATCAGGATGTTGAAGGACAGCGCGGACAGCGTGATCGGCGTGCCGTAGATCGTCGCAAACTTGTCGGGGAACCACGACCATGCCTCACCCGGAGGCACAACGCAGGCCATCAGGAAGCCCCAGAAGCCGACGATGATCAGCATCAGGCCAACGACAGTGAGCGGCATATTATGCCCGGCAAGGTGATTGGCCGTGCCATCGGCGTTAAACTTGCCGACCCGAGGCCCGAGATTGATCAAGACACCCAGCGCGAAGAACCCTGCAACCGCGTGGACCAGCCCCGCCGCGCCAAAGTCATGCAAGCCCCATTGGGTGACCAGCCAGCCATCCGCGTGCCAACCCCAGGCAGCAGCCACAACCCAGGCGAACGAGCCCAGCACGATGGCCAGGATGACAAAGCCCACGGTCTGGATACGCTCGATGACCGCGCCAGACATGATCGAGGCCGTGGTCGCTGCAAACAAGGCAAAGGCCCCGAAGAACACGCCAGAGATATTGTCGGCGATATTTGGCCCCATATACTGAGCGCTTTCACCCCAACCCCAGGCGATGGAATTGGCGTATTCAACGCCTGAAATGCCCATCGGGCCAGCTTCACCCGGAATACCTGTTGGAAAGCCGAAATAAACCCACCAGCCAAAAAAGTAGAAGGTCGGGATCATAAACGCGAAAGCCAACAGGTTTTTGGCACCTGATGACAATACGTTCTTCATCCGGGACGCGCCCATCTCATAGGCCAAAAAGCCCGCATGGATGATGATCATCAGCGGGATTGTCAGATAATAATAGGTTTCGGCAAACATGGTGTTGGTGACTTTCGCACCGCCCCCCGCCGCCTCTAACTCGGCCACTTTGGCAGCGAGTTCCGCAAGTTGTTGTTCCACGATAGACCCCCGTGTCTTTCTGTTGGCATTCAGTGCACCGTCATATGCAATCGCGCGATGCTATGGGGAATGAAGCATGACTTCGCGATTCAGGCGACTCTTTTTTAACTTAGGTGAAAATAAGTTTCCCACGGGTTGAGCGGTCGATTTTTCGGTGCTAGCGTTTGAGTCGAACTATTCATCACCTGTGGGAGGGCCCCGGCCATGTGCGGGATCGTCGGACTTTTTCTGAAAGACAAATCGCTGGAGCCTAAATTGGGCGACATGCTGACGGACATGCTGGTCACCATGACCGACCGCGGCCCTGACAGTGCGGGCATCGCAATTTATGGCGGTGAAACAAAGGGTAACGCCAAGCTGACCATTCAGTCAGACACCCCTGAGAGCGATTTCGACAAGCTCGACACGGCACTTGGCAAGTTGCTCAAGGGCAA
>CALFWN010000163.1 GCA_937928335.1 uncultured Litoreibacter sp.
AAGCGCGTCCGCCTCCTGCGAACCGCCCGCCGACAGGATATGGCGCTCCAGCTTCTCAGCCATCTGCGCATCAAAGGCGCCGCCCGCCTCCTCAAAGGCCTCGAACGCATCGGCATCCATCACCTCGGACCACATGTAGGAATAATAGGCGCTGGAATAGCCGTCACCTGCAAAGACATGCGCGAAATGCGGTGTTGCGTGGCGCATACGGATCGCGTGCGGCATCCCGAGGCCGTCCAGTATCTCTGCCTGCCGGGCCATAATGTCCTGCGGCACGGGGCCGTTGTGAAATTCCAGATCCACCAGCGCGGAGGCCACATATTCCACCGTCGCAAACCCCTGATCATAGGTCGCGGCGTTGAACATTTTCTCCAGCAGGTCGCCGGGCATGGCCTCGCCGGTTTTGTAATGCGTCGCGTGTTTTTGCAGCACCTCGGGCACTTCCAGCCAATGCTCGTAGAGCTGGCTTGGCAGCTCCACAAAATCGCGCGGAACCGAGGTGCCGGAGATCATCTCATAGGTCACATCCGACAGCATCTGATGCAGCGCATGACCGAACTCGTGAAACAGGGTGCGCGCGTCGTCATAGGACAAAAGCGCGGGCTCCCCTTTGGCGAAATTGCACACGTTGATCACATGCGGGCGGATGTCGCCCTTCAATTTCTGCTGGCTGCGCAGCGCGGAACACCACGCGCCCGAGCGTTTGCCGGAGCGCGCGAAATAATCGCCGATGAACACCGCGACATGCTGCCCGTCACGGGTCACCTCCCAAGCTTTTGCATCCGGGTGGTGCAGCGCCACATCAAGCGGCGCGAAGCTGAGGCCAAAGAGCCTCTTGGCGCAGTCAAACGCGGCCTCGATCATGTTGTCGAGCTGCAAATAGGGCTTCAGCGCCGCCTCATCGAGGTCATGCTCCACCGCGCGGCGCTTCTCGGAATAATAGCGCCAGTCCCACGGCTCCAGCCGCCCGTTGACGCCGTCTTCATGCATCATCGCTTCCAGCTTATGGCCGTCCAGCTCCGCCTGCGCGCGGGCCGGTTTCCAGACCTGCATCAAAAGATCACGCACATTTCCGGGCGTCTTGGCCATCTCCGTGACCAGCTTGTAATCGGCAAATGTCTCATGACCCAGCAACTGCGCCCGTTCACGGCGCAGCTGCAACGTCTCCAGCGCGATGGCGCGGTTATCTGTCTTGCCGCCACCAGCGCCGCGTGCGGTCCAGGCCTCATAGGCCGTCTCCCGCAGATCGCGCCGGTCGGAATATTGCAGGAAGGGCACAATGAGCGAGCGCGACAGGGTGATCACATAACCCGCGACCCCCTTCTCCTGCGCCGCCGCCCTGGCGGAGGCCACGACGAAATCCGGCAAGCCGCCCAGATCATCCGCGCCGATTTCCATGAACCAGTCACGCTCATCGGCCAGCAGGTTCTGGGTAAAGGCGGTGCCGATCACGGCGAGGCGGTTCTTGATCTCTTTCAGGCGCTCATATTCCGCCCCTTCCAAAGCCGCGCCCGCGCGTTGAAAGCTGCGCCGTTGCAGGAAGAGGACGCGCTGCTGTTCTGCGCTGAGGTCAAGGCTGTCGCGGTCGTCCCACAGCGCCTCCACCCGCGCAGCCAATGCGCGGTTCATCATCACCTCGGAGCCCCAGGCGGCCAGTTTTGGCGAAAAATCCCGCATCAGCGCCTCGCGTTTGGGGGTCGAGTCGACGCCCGCCAGCAGGTAGAAGGGCGAAAGCGCCTTCTCCATCCCCTCGCCCATCAGCGCCAGCGCGTCGATCGTATTGGCAAATGTTGCGGGCTCAGGATTGTCGGCAATCGCGGCCAGTTGGCCACGGGCCTCCTCAAGCGCCAGCGCGAAGGCGGGTTCGAAATCCTCATCTGTAATCGCATCAAAGGGCGGCAGCTCGAACGGGGTGGCCCAGGGGGCAAGCAGCGGGTTGGTCATGGCGCGGGTCTCCTTTGCCTCTAAGCTAGCCCCGACCAGCCCGGACACAAGGGCTCAAGACGGGCGGTCGCGCATTTGTTTCTCAAGGCGTCTGAGGCCCAGCGACAGCACCAATGTCAGCGTCAGATAGATCAGCGCCACCACATTATAGGTCTCGAAATACCGAAAATTGCCCGCCGCGGTGACCTTGCCCAGCTGGGTGATGTCGGAGACCCCCAGCACCGAGACCAGCGAGCTGTCCTTCACCATCGCCACAAAATCATTGCCCAGAGGCGGCAGGATGGTGCGGATGGCCTGCGGGAAAACGATGCGGCGGAAGCGGTGCCAGCGGCCCAGCCCCAGCGCCTCTGCCGCCTCGATCTGGCCCGGCTCCACCGATTGGATACCTGCGCGAAACACTTCGGCGATAAAGGCGGAATACCCGATGGCCAGCGCCAGCGTCGCGCGCCACAGCAAGGGAAAGTCACGGGTGCGCCACGGCTCCGCGCCAAAAGGCTCCAACGCCCAATTGGCAAGCGCCACGATGCCGGGCGCCACCACGAAAGCCACATAAAGCAGCAGCACGATGATCGGGATGCCGCGCACCAGCTCGATATAGAAGCGCGCAATCTGGCGGGCCACGATGGAGCGAGACAGCGACATCACCGCCAAAAGCAGCCCCATCGCGGAGGCCGACGCAAACCCCACCAGCGTCACCAGCACGGTGATCTGCACCCCGCGCGACAGCGTGCCCATCACCTGCGCGTAAAGGTCATTGGCCCAGACCTGATAGAACATCCACACAATCAGCCCGCCCAGAAGGACGAGCCAATAGGGGAAATCCTGATCCGGTTTCGACGGCCCGATCATGGCCGTATGTCGACCCTAGCCGCCCAGCTTGTAGTCAAGGAACCATTTGGTGTTGAGCGCATCAATCGTGCCGTCTTTCTGCATATCGGCAATGGCCGCATTGATCGGCGCGACCAGATCGGAGCCTTTGGGGAAGATGAAGCCGAAATCCTCGGTCCCCAGCTTGTCGCCCACAATCTTCAGCGCCCCGTCAGAGGCCGCCACATAGCCGTTGCCCGCGGTCCCGTCCGTCAGCACCAGATCCACGTCGCCCGAGCGCAGGGCCGCGACGCCCGCGCCGAATGTCTCGAACTTGATGATGCGCGGGTTGGTCTCATCGCCGTCCAGCACCTCATAGACACCCACATAGAAGGGCGTGGTGCCGGGCTGCGCGGCCATCAGCAGCTCTGCATCCGCCGCGAAAGAGGCCGCATCCGCAAAGCGCTCCTCATCGCCGCGCACCAGCATGACCATCTCGGAGGTCATGTAGCTGTCGGAGAAATCGACCTTCTCCTTGCGGTCGTCGCGGATGGTGATGCCGGTCATGCCCAGATCATATTGCGCCTCAGACACCGCCGGGATCATCGCGTCCCAGCTGGTGTTTTCATAGACCACCGTGATGTTGATCCGCTCCGCGATCTCGGCCATCGCGTCATATTCCCAGCCAATCGCATTGCCGGTGCCGGGTTCGACGAATTGCAGCGGCGGATAGGCGTTTTCGGTGACCACCACGACCTCGCGGCCCTCAAGGTCTGGCAGATGGCCATCGGCCAGGGCCGTTGTGGCAAGGCAGAGGGCGGCAAGTGTTGTGAGAAATTTCATCGGTCAGGCTCCCGTTGATGCAGATATGTTGATGCAAATATGGGACCGAGTATGAGGTCTGCGCCACGGTTTGCAATGGGGGTGCAGAGGTTCCGGCCCCGGCCGCTAATCTGGCTGTCCGGCCTTTTCCCGGAGCGGCGCCAGCACCTCATGCTCGCCCCATTCGGTGAGCGCCTGCAAAACCGGGCCGAGCGTCTTGCCCTTTTCGGTCAGGCTGTATTCCACCCTGGGCGGCACCTGCGCAAAGATCTCGCGGTGCACCAGCCCGTCGGCTTCCAGCTCGCGGAGCTGCTTGGTCAGGCTGCGCGGGGTGATCTTGTAAAACAAGCGGCCCAGCTCGTTGAAGCGCAGCGTCTGCTCGCTGAGCCGAAACAGGATCGCGCCTTTCCATTTGCCGCCGATCAGATCAAGCGTCGCCTCCATCGGGCAGCGTTCCAGAAGTTCGGGGTCGTGGCGTTGCTTGCGCATGAGACAGTATCCAATGGGATAGTATATGTTCTGTTTGTGCATACTTACGCCTGCGCGTGCAAGGCGCTAGCCTGCCCATACCTTTTCCCAACCCCCTCCCTCAAGGAGAAAAAACATGAATTCCCCCGAACTCTACTGGTTGACCCTGTCGGTCGTTCTGACCGCCTGCCTGTGGCTGCCCTATGTCCTGAAGCTGATTGCCCAGGTGGGCGTTATTGCGGCGGTGAGCGACCCGAACGCGGCGCGCGACTTTGACGCGGACTGGGCCGCCCGCGCAAGCAAGGCGCATGGCAACGCCGTTGAAAATCTGGTGGTGTTCGCCCCGCTGGCACTGCTTGTGGGACTTCTGGAAGTCAGCACTGCCGCAACCGCCACCGCCGCGATGGTCTATTTCTTCGCCCGGCTGGCGCATTACGTGGTCTATGTTGCGGGCATCGCGCCGCTGCGCACATTGACCTTCGCCATCGGCTGGGCCTGCACGATCATCATGGCAGTGCGGCTTTTGAGCGTCGGCTGACACGGCACCGTACGGGCCGCGCCAATGCCTGGCCCGTCACGCCTGCAACCCTGCCACGCCCGCCACAAAGGTCATTTCCCGGCGGCGGGCTTCTTCTTGGTTTCCAGCGCGTCAAGACGCGCTTTCAGCGCCTCGTTCTCTTCGCGGGCCTTCTGGGCCATTGCGCGCACCGCGTCGAACTCGTCGCGGGTGACAAAATCGCGGTCGGCCAGCCAGCGGTCCATGATGGATTTCATCGCATTCTCGGCCTCTGATTTGGCCCCTTGCGCCACGCCCATCGCGTTGGTCATCAGCTGCGACATGTCGTCGAAAAATCTGTTCCGGGTCTGCATGGTCTCGTACCTCACGTTTCGTCACATCCTATATGGGACCCCCGGCCCGGTTTCTCAAGGTTGACAACGCCGCAGGGCCGTCGCACTCAACAGGTCATGATCGCCCTGACCCTTCCCTTCCCCGATATCGGACCCAATATTTTCGCCTTCGAGGTGATGGGCCGCGAGATCGCGCTGCGCTGGTACGCCATGTCCTATATCGTGGGCATTGTCATTGGCTGGTGGATGGGCACAAGGCTGCTGAAGCGCGAGGTCGCCTGGCCCCGCAATGAGGCCCCGATGACCTCCGAGGCGCTGTCGGACCTGATCACCTGGATCATTCTGGGGGTGGTGCTGGGCGGGCGGCTGGGCTTTGTGCTGTTCTACCAGCCTGCCTATTATGCCCAGAACCCGGGCGAGATCCTGCAAATCTGGCAAGGCGGCATGTCCTTTCACGGCGGCGCTCTGGGCGTTTTGCTGGCCGGGCTGGTCTTTTGCTGGCGCAACCGCATCTCGCCGCTCAGCACGGGCGATCTGATCGTGGTCTGCACACCCCCCGCCCTGCTGCTGGGCCGGCTGGCCAATTTCATCAATGCCGAGCTGTGGGGCCGTCCGACCGATGTGCCATGGGCGGTGATTTTTCCCGGTCAGCATGCGCAAGATTGCGGTCAGGCACTTGGCCAGCTTTGCGCGCGCCATCCGTCGCAATTATACGAGGCGTTGCTGGAAGGGCTGATCCTTGGCGGCCTGCTGCTGTGGCTGGCCTGGCGCAGGAATGCGTTCAAAATGCCCGGGCTGATGTGTGGCACCTTTCTGGCGGGCTATGGCATTGCCCGGTCGTTGGTCGAATTTTTCCGCCAGCCCGACAGCCAGTTTCAATCGGTTGATAACCCGTTGGGTCTTGCCCTGCATGTGGGCGGTTATGGGCTTACGATGGGGCAGATCCTGTCGCTGCCGATGATCGCAATTGGTCTTTGGCTGGTGCTGCGCGCGCGCCGCCAGATCGGCCTGCAAACCGCATGAGCCTTGCCGCCCAT